>CAIWEX010000821.1 GCA_903911795.1 uncultured Schlesneria sp. | reverse complement strand
CGTGTCGAAAACCAGATTTTTCCAGTTCCCAATTGCGATTCCCCATGGGCTGATTGACAATAGGTGCGGATCCAATTCGGTTTCATTGATCAACCAAAGTCTGGATACCAATCGCAGACCTGTTTCGCCACGACGATCGACCCGCCCGCCTGATCCCACCTTGAGATTTCCGCATGAATCTTTTCCGCACGTTGCTGTTGACGGCATTGATCGCATTCCCAATTAGCGCGTTTGCCGATCTTCCGTCACCCCAGTTGCATCGCATGACACCGATTGGCATCAATGCTCCAGGCGTCACAGAATTGACGATCCTGGGGGCCGATCTCGAAGGGGTCGATGCCCTGATGTTTGATCATCCGGGTTTGAAGGCCGAATTCGTCAAGGACAAAGTCTTCAAGGTGACCGCGGCGGCAGAAGTGCCCGCAGGGACGTTCGATGTGCGTGCCGTCGGACGGTTTGGTGTCACCAATCCACGGCTGTTGGCAGTGACGCATGGATTGCAGGAACTCAACGAAACCGAACCGAACAACACCGCCGACAAGGCACAAGCCATCACCGTCAATTCGGTGATGAATGGTCAATCGGACGGAAACAATCAGGATCTGTTCAAAGTCGCATTGAAACAGGGGCAACGAATTGTCATCGATTGTCAGTCCGCTCGACTGGACACCGAGATGGACCCGACGCTGGTCCTGTTCAGCCCGTCGGGTCAACAGCTTTCGAGCAACAGCGATTACTACGGCCGCGATCCATTGATTGATTTTCTCGCTCCTGCCGATGGGGAATACGTGATTGAAGTCCGGGATCTGACGTATCGGGGTGGCTATCCCTATCGACTGGTGGTTTCAGATCGTCCCCACATCGAAAACGTCTTTCCGCGGGCCATTCAGGCAGGTCAAACGGTTGAACTGACAGTCGTTGGTCGAAACCTGGGTGCCGGAGCACAGCCTTCGCCCTGGAAGCTGGGGGATCTGCCGCTGGACATGGTCAAGATTCCTGTCACCGGTTCCGCCAACATCCTTCCGACGGGGGCCTATCGGTTCATTGAACATGCCTCGCAACATTCGGTGCTGCCGACCGCTGCGACCTGTACCCTCGTCGGTGAGCAGATCGCCCCTCTGAACGCCAATCCGCAAATCATGATGGTCACGGAAACCCCCACTCAGATCGAAGCGGAACCGAATGACACGCGTGACCAGGCGCAGTCGCTGACCCTCCCCGCAATCGTCAGTGGACGGTTCGACAAGGAGCGGGATGTCGACTGGTATTCGTTCGAAACCGATGACAAAGGGGGGGCCTACGGTTTCGACGTTTACTGCGAACGAATCGCTGGGCGTGCTGATGCCTATTTGTCGGTGATGGACGAGAAAGGGAACGTGGCTGGATCACTCGACGACTTCGGTCATCGTATCTCGTCTTTCGATGGGCATCTGCGAGACCCCTCGGGCTCGATCAACCTGAGCCCGAAAACAAAGTACCGTGTGATGGTCAAGGATGCCTACGGGCGAGGTGGCGTTCGCTATCAGTACGTCTTGAGCATCCGGAAGCCGCAGCCTGATTTTTTTGTGGCATCCATGCAGACTATAAACAACATGGCGGGAACAACGATCTGGCAGGGGGGAGCCGAGCAACTCGATATCATCGTACATGCGAAAGATGGGTTTACCGAATCGATTGTAATTACAGCTGAGGGATTGCCGGCAGGCCTGCATGCCGGCCCCCTGACGATCTCCAATAACCAGCGCGGGACTCTTGTACTTTGGGCGGACGACAACGCAGCCCCCTGGACTGGTCCAGTCAAACTCTTTGCCACAGCGAAGGTCGGCGAAACAACACTACGTCGCGAAGTCCGCGCGTTTTGTCGCGTTTACAATCAGGTCGGCAGTCGCGAGACACGTGAGCATGTTTTCGCGGTTCGGGAAAAGTCGCCGTTTCAAATGTCGATTGAGCCCGAGCGACTTTCCGTGGAAGCGGGCCAGAAGGCCGAGGTCAAGCTGCGACTGGTCCGAAATTGGGCTGACTTCAAGAACGCGGTCAACTACCAACCATTGAACTTTCCTGGTCAGTTTCAGCTTGGCAACGGAACCATCAACGCCGATCAGACCGAAGTTTCGATTTCGATCATGGTCCAGGCGGGGACTCGCCCGGCCGACTATTCACTGGTAATTCTTGGCCTGGGACAGGTCCCCTTCAACAAGGATGCCACGAAGCCCGACAAGCCCAATACACTCGTTTCGATTCCCAGTCGTCCCCTGACGATCACGGTGACGGAAGCACCGAAGAAATGACGTTGGGCTGGAGTCACGACTCCTCGCGATCGTTTCGTCGCAGCCTGCCGGTCAATTGAAGATGTTGCCGTAGAGCGGACATTTGTTCGATTCCATCGTCATCGACGATCTGACCGTCATTGCGATTGACGTAATGTGCAAACATTCGCAGACCCAGGTACCGCAACAGGACCAACGTCAGTCCTGCAAATACGAAATGTACGAGCACCCACGCGATCAATGACTCTTCGTATGTCATCGGTGAGTAGTACTCGAAAACGCCACCGGCCATGATTACCGTAGCCGGGCTGATCCAATGAAACAAACTCGCATCAAACAACGAACCCGGACCACCCAGGAAAGCAGCCAGTAACAGCGGCCCGATCGAAATGCCACAGATCAGCCCCAAAGTTGCCAAGGTCGCTTGTGTCTGAGTACGGCAACGCATGCTGAAATGAAATCCGACCCACGCGATCAGCGGCGGATAAATCGCGGTGGCGAGCAGTGCTCGCAGAGCAAAAAATGCTGCGTTGTGGCTGCTGACGACGTTACTGATCCAATAAATCTGAAACAGATAGACCGTCGCAAACGGAATCCACAGCATACGGATCATTCGCCAGATCCCTGCAAACTTTTCGCGAACGATCTGTTCGCTGTCCAGGGGAGTTGTCAGCAGAACATCCAACGTCTGTCGAGATCGCTCGGCGCCGATCAAGCCAGTGGACTGAATGACCAGGACCAGCGTTGCAGCGATCCATAAGACCCAGGGTGAGGCATGCACAGAAAAATGGCTCTCGGAACCAGTACCAAGCGGAATCAGCATCCCAAACATCAGGGGAACTTCCAGCAGCAATAGCAGTCGAATCAGATAGCGCGTTGTGCCCAGCGATCTTTTGTTCGTTTCGCGCCAACGGATCGGCTCGTACAACGGTAATGCCGTATTGTCGCGCAAGATAATGATTCCGCGCGTGACTCTGTTTTGATTGAGCCGATGAAAGATTCCGTCGAGCCCCCGTAACAGCTTCAGCATCAGGTTGGACGGTTGAACGAAGGCCCGCCGCCAGATCATCACGCGGGCGAATATCAGGCAAAACGCGGCAAATGTCGCCATCGGAATGGTTCGCAGCACGATGATCGAAAATGGCAACCCAACCGCTGACGGATGCAGGCAGGCCCAGATCCCTGAGAACAACGAAACCGCTTCGTCAGCACCAAAACCGTTCGTTCCACTCAGCCCGAACTTGGTACCGACGCGGCTGATGGCCAAAACAATTCCCCCATAATCCTGACTTCCATCAAGAGTCAGGAAGGATGGCCCTGAAATCAGAATCACTCCGATCAGATACGTCCCCATAAAGGCACTGGCGGTCGTGCGGAACCACGCTGAACAGGCGACCGCCAGTGAACCGACCTGCAGGGCTGTGATCAACAGACCCCAGGCGAGGTTCATGATGTCGCCTTGTTCCACGCCACCCAAGCTATAGGCTACGGCGACAAGTGGCATCGACAGCAGAATAAATGACGCCATCGGAATCAGACGGCTGAATAGCTTTCCCAGGATGATCGACCAGCCACCCAGTCGCGACAGCATCAACAGCGACAAGGTGTCACGTTCTTTTTCCGAGGTCAGCACACCGCAGGCCATTACTGGCAGAAACAGGTACAAACCGTAAAACTGCAACCGAGCCAGCGTTGCGAACAGGTCTTTTCCTCGCCCCATGAAGGCAAATGACTGACCTGACCAGCGGCTCATTTCTTCCCACAACATAATGAACGTGAAACTGTACAGGATCGCGGCATAGATCACTCGCAGCATAAACGTTCGTTTGCGCGCTGCCTGCTCGATCAATTCCCGAGTCAACAGCGGAAACAACGAAGTCACGTATTCGATGGATCGCTGTCCGGTCAACAGCAAAGCATTCATCGGGTTCCTTTCGGCGGTTCCGTTCGCCCCATGATGCGTGAAAAACTGCACATGGCCGTGAAGCGCAACATCCACCAGAATGCGACGAAGACCAATGCATGCAATGACAACCCGATAATCGGCCTCCAGTCTTCCAGATAGAAATTACCCAGTTCTGTCAGCGACAATTCGCCCACGCGACGAAAAAACAGAACTCGTACGGGACTCAACCACGTCATCCAGTCGATGCGTGCGTCGAGCAAGGGAAGATTGAAATGGCGGACCGCCAGATATGTACAGGCGTACGGCAATAGGCAGATCGCGACGACAAGCGAAATAGTGAACAGAATGGCCTGAGTCTGATTCTTGAACCGCAAGGCCATCTGAAACGAAATCCATTGAAGCACGCGCGGGTAGACAACCAGCGCCAGGGCCATACCAAGAACTTCGTATCGAAGTAGAAGACGCGCCATCGTGACCTGACCCAGGCCTTGAAGCACGTAGCTCGTCCAAACCCACTGAAAAATCAGCAGTGAACCGAGTGGGACTGAGACAACATAAATCAGTCGCTGAACGCCCGCCAGCTTTTGCGTTACAAGTTCCCGTGGGGTGAGTGGTGTCACCAGCAAAACATCCAGCGTCTGCCGAGAACGCTCCGAAGCCAGCACGCTTGTCGCATGAACCGTAATCGCCAATGCAGAAATCGGCCAGAGAACCGTCAGAAAAAAAGTTGTCGGACCATCAAACGAATTCTGTTGTTGGTCCGTGATTGTCCAACTGATTGCCAGTATCAGCGGAACCTGAAGAACGACCAATAAACGGAACAGGTAGCGAAACGTCCCCAGCGATTTCTTCCGCGTTTCACGCCATGCGATCGGACTGAACAATGGTCCCGTGTCGTGATCGCGGATCAGTACGATACCATGGGTTGTTTGTGAATTGAGTTCTTCGAAGAAGCGATCCAGGCTCCGAAAGAATTCCAGCAGCAGATTTCGCGGCGGGACAAACGCTCGGGAGACCAGATGAACAGTCGCCATGTTGATCCAGACAACCGTGGCAATGATCATCGGTATCGTCATCGCTTGCAACTCGAATACCGAATCAAGCGTGATTGCTCGCATGACAGGGAGGAATATCATCGCCACGGGCATCATCAGATACGCATTGATGAACGCTCCTGCCGTCGTGCGATGCCAGACAGAACAAAAAAGACTCCACGCACCGACAACCGCAGTCAAGCAGGCCAGGCACCAGATCGCCCCTATGATCTGAACGAGTTCTACCCCTCCCAGCCCGTAGGTGATCGCGAACAATGGCAAGGACAAAAGCTGATAGGTCCCCATCGTGACCAGTCGACTGAAGTATTTCTCGAGTACGATCGTCACGGGGCTCAGTTTCGTCAGCAAAAGCAACCCCAGAGTATCTCGTTCCTTTTCGGTGGTAATTGCACCACAAGTGATCCCTGGCAGCAGAATGAGAATCGCCAGCATTTGAACTCTCATGAGCATGGCGAACATGCTCTGCCCGCGTCCCAGATTCGTGATACCCGCCTGCGCTCCATTACCGGCGATGTCTGCGTAGACCCAAAGTGCTGCAGCATACAAGACGATGGCATAGGCGACGCGCAAGACGTAGGTGCGCCGCTGCGCTGCCTGCTCGATCAGGTCTTTGGTCAGCAGTGGCAGTCCCTGAATCTTCGCGAAAAGCGTCACGCCGTCTGCCCCTCTGTCAGCTTCATGAACGCGGTTTCCATATCCATCACTTCGGGCTGGAACATCCGGATCCTGACCCCCTGATTGTGAATGAAGTCGTGAATGTCCTCGACTTCAATACTCCCTTCCTCGAAGCGGATTGAAATTCTGTCGGCTTGGTCTTCGACATGAGTGATCCCGCTCAGCCCCTTCAGGCTGGCAATCAACTCTGGTGTCTGATTGGCCACCTGAACGTGGATGATCTTCAGCACTCCAAGCTCACGATAGATTTCAGCGACGGAACCTTGCGTCACCATCTTGCCCGCTTCGATGATTCCGATCCGGGTACACAACTGAGCCAGTTCATGCAGAATGTGACTGGAAATCAGGATGGTTTTCCCCATCTCCTTCAGGGCCTTGAGAAGTTCCCGCATTTCAATGCGAGCCCTGGGGTCGAGTCCTGAAGCGGGTTCATCCGGCAACAGCACGGCCGGATCGTGTAGCAGCACACGAGCCAGCGACAGGCGCTGCTTCATCCCGCGCGACAACGAATCGACGGCGGAATCGATCTTGTGGGTCAAATCCGTGAGTTGCAGCACATCGTCGACAACCCCTTTTCGCTTCGAAATGGGCAACCGGTACGCGGCGGCAAAAAAGTGCAGGTATTCGCGAGCGGTCAGGTCTTCGTACACACCGAAGAAGTCAGGGACATAACCAATCTTCTCGCGAACCAGATGCGGCTTGGACCGAACATCCAGTCCGGTGATGTGGGCATCACCCTCAAACGTCGGTTGCAGCGTTGCCAGAACTCGAATGGTAGACGACTTGCCGGCTCCGTTCGGACCGATAAATCCGAAGACTTCGCCGGCAGGAATCTCCAAAGTGATTCCCTTCACGGCTTCGAACCGCCCATACCGTACACGTAGATCTTGTACGTCAACAGCCAACATGTCGCGCCTCATTTTCGAAATGCAATACCAACTCGCAGACGGGATGTCTCACGAGGCTACCGGGAACGGCCAACCGCCGTCCAGTGTCAGAACCAGGAACGTCATTCGCGCTAAACAAGCGTGGTCCCATTGAAGCGTTTTCAACCAAGAACTAGGAACCAAGAACCAGGAACCTGTCATCCACGCTGGCCCCATTGAAGCTCCGACTTGTCAATGAAGCCGTTGAGTGATGAGATATGGGCGTTCCGTCCAAATCATTTCTCATGTCGTCTCGCCAAGCGAATCCCGCGTTGCTTCAAATCGAGGTCACTTTCATGGACGCGCGCAACTATTCCGAGTGGGCTGAGCTATCCGGGTTATACGTGCGAAACTTATCGCATCTGGATCGCTACCAGACGTTTCGCCCGCTGATTTCGCCTGCGGGCTTGAATACGCTCATCGTGGCAGAATTCCTGCAAGATAACCGTGATGGCGTTGATCCCGTCAATTGGCGCACTCATTCTGTTTACGAGTTCGGTGGACAGCAACAAGACCGCATCGAACTTACCGCAAAGGCTCTGGAGACAGTCGGAGCACCACGTATCGCCACTGCCATCAGGTCTGCCAGAAGTGCCAATCCGTTCGATGTCTTTCAATTGGGCGAAGCACGCGGCCCCGATGATCTTTTGAACAGCCTCAGCAACCTCAAAGGATCGGACTTGATCAACCACATGAGAGACAACCTGATCCAGAACCTTCCAGAGCTGGCATCGGCACACGGTTGGACCAGGTCAGCCCCCGTGAACGAGGCCGCATCGGCTTCCTCCGGCGACCACGAATCGCGCGAAGAAATCTCGCAACAACTGGAACGATATGTGACGGCAAATCTTCTGGATCTTCAACAGGATCTCAAACGACACGGTGATCCTCGGACGATTGCAGGATATACACGCCAGAAGCGGTTACAGGAACTCGACGCGATACGTGCCCATCAATCGGACCTCGCCGTGCAGATTGATGACGCCGCAAAAATCCATGACTACTTGAACGAAATCCAGAAGAAGCTGAAGAAGGCGGCCCGGTCGGGAACTGTTCCGAATGTCGAGTCAACCAAGCGCAAGCTGTTGAAGCTCAACAAGGCGTACAAACGTCGCCCGGTCTCCGAACTGGAACCAGAAATGCAGACTGCAATTTCTGAGACGAACACGTTTCTGGCTGACCATGCTGAATTGATTGCGGTCGATCCGATTGGCGACTCCGCCATCAATGAGCGATTGAAGGACCTCGGTGAATACGAATTCCAGTCATCGCGTGGACAGGCTTCCATCACGTGGGAAGATCCAGTGCTAGCTTGTGATTGGTCGAGTTTTTCGCTGCGACTGGAATTCCCGTCCAAACAACTGAACTGCCTCAAAGAACTGCTTTCTGGAGTTGATCGTTTGAAGCAGGAACTGAAGACATTGGTGCCAGGCTGGCAACTTCAACTGGTCGACAGCTTCCGCAACTACGAGTCGCAGATGGACGAGTTCGAACTGGAGGATTACGAGCACGACTTAAGCGGTGAAGTAACCGTTGAAAGTATTCTTCAGCATGTTTCAAGTGGCCAGATCGCCCTGCAATCACTCGACGAACGTGTCGTTGGTCGAGTCTTTTTTTCAATCGACTGGGATGAAGAACACGGGTTGGAAATCCTATGGGACGATGAACCGCCCTTGTCACCCTCCATAAAAACGAACGACATCTCGGGACGGATTGTGTGGACAGATGCTGGCCGCAAACTGACGTCCGATGAACTGACTCAATTGGAGCAGCGATTTCAGATTGTTCTGCCGCCCGAGTACCGTTATTTTCTTCTTGAAACCAATGGAGGCAAGCCGACCCCCAATCATCTGGTTACGAAAAGCTCCGGAATGCTGGTCCCGATGGACGTCGTGAAATTCTTTGCTGTCGCGGGTACCGATTCTGGCGAAAACCCGGACAGCCTTGAAGCACAGATTGAATCGGCACGGGCTGAATCTGTTCCATCATTCTTATTGCCGATAGGTCGTCTCACGACAGTCGATCCCATGGGACGACCAGCACCGTCGACTTTGATGCTTGTTACTGAAGGAAAAAAAGCAGGACAGTTGGTCTCGATGGACTTCAAATCTGTCCTTGGGTCATTTTCACGAGCGATGTCAGGCGAGATGTTGAAAATGACGGCCGACTCGATCCTCGAAATGGGAATTCCCACAGCCAGATCCGTGAACAAGTTTCTTGACGGCTTGGGGATGAGGCCGGATGCAAATCTTCCCGAATGGCTGCTTGCCATTCGAGATAACAACTTCGAACGCCTGAAGAAGTGGTTGGACGCTGGGGGAAAGCTATCCCAGACACACCAGGAATACGGTGCTCATGTCTCCTTGACAGTCGTCGATTACTTGACGATGGACGCGAAAACGGACCTGTTAAAGGCCGTGCTGGCCGAGCGTCTCTTGAAGCCCCGGCAGTTGAAAGAGAGCTGGGAGCGATACCAGTTGATGAACATCGCGAGATTTCGGGAATTGATGCAAGTTCTACCGCATTCCCTCTGGCCCGCGGTGATGAAGTCGCCCGAGGTCTGGCAGCACCCTGACGTGTGGGAACGACTGGCTGAAGCGGGAACCAACTTTAACGCTCCCGTGAACGAAGACGGAGCTCCTCCGATCCATCTGGCCGTGCAGTATGGATCTCGGGATGCTGTCAAGTGGCTGATCAAGCATGGCGCGGATCCACATCAAGCAGACAAGTATCGTCGCACAGCATTCATCTGGGCGGAACATGGACTCGGCTTTTCCTGTCTGCCAATTCTTGAAGGGAGGGATGAGATTCCACCACCTGCCGGAGAACCATCACCCGACGCTGCAGGCATTGCGATTCTCAAAGCGGCCGCCGACCAACTGCCTCAGGACCTTGACATCATGATCACGATTCAAATCCAGACACCTGCGGTGACTCGAGTAGAAAAGGCCTATGGTGAGGACTGCCATTATCGACTCACCTTGTACGTGCGAAGACCGCAAGTGACATTCAACGATATGCGATCTGCCCGTCAAGATTACTTGAGATGTGCAAATTGGCCGACATACCTGTTTGCTCCGATCCTGCAATGGCCTGACCTGAAACCGATCTGGGAGACACTGGAAGTCTCTGAGTTCGACATTCAGAAAGCGATCAAGAAACGAACCTATCAACCCTCTCCTCGCAACGATCTGATCGAAGCGGCCCGTTCTGCCTTGGAACAGGGCTTCGACGCTCATGAGGCAGCTTTGCGTAGAATTCAATTGGAGAAATGATGGAGTATGTTCGTGAAAATCCCGCATCGACACCAGGTCTGTTCGCGGCAGGGTGGCCGGGTCTGTAGGCTTTGCGGAAGGCCCGGAATGCTTGATGTGACCGCGTCCGCCATTCACGAGGCCATCCGCTTCGCTCCTGACCCCGCTACCCAACCGCATCGACAAGGTCAGTTCGAGTTGCCATCCGGTTCGCCGTTGGCGGGGTAAACGGCAGGGTGAACAGCCCCTTGGGCCGGAAATGGAAAATGGAAGAACTGGACTGCCCATATGATCGCATCATTCGAAACAGCGCAGGTGACCGTCGCTGCGAAATCAAAGTGCGAAGATCACGTTGCCGTCTTTGAATTCGAAGGGGGTGTTGTCCTTGCGGTTGCAGATGGAGCGGGTGGGATTGGAAATGGAGCACAGGCTTCGCGAGCCGTCATCGCGGAGCTGAAGGGGACGGCATCCGTCGATCTTGACGAATCAGCCTGGTGCTCGCTGCTGCACCAGATTGACCATCGTATCGGCGATGGAGAATCGACCTGTGTCGTGCTCGCGGTGACTGTCCAGGGGATCATTGGTGCCAGCGTTGGTGACAGCCAGGCGTGGTTCGTTCATGACGGCGGCATTGAAAACTTAACGAAACGACAAATTCGCAAGCCACTGCTGGGATCAGGACAGGCAGAGCCGGTCGGCTTTTCGCATCCCACATCGCAGGGACTGATCGTGGTCTCAACCGATGGCTTCTGCAATTACATCCGCAAGGAACGATTTCTTCGCGAATACCTTTGGCACGATTTCGTAGTCCTGCCGAGGAAGCTGGTCGAAATGGTCCGCCTACCGTCCGGCGACCTGTGGGATGACATCGGTATCGTCGTTTGCAGACCTCGCCATATCGTGCAGAGCCTGAAGCGATATTCGCTGGATGACGTCGATTGAAGGGCTGGAATTGTATAAGGAGCCACCTATCATCACGATTCTTGCGGCGGGGTGGCGCGGGGTGGCGCAGACGTCGCTTTGGATGTCTGGGTTTATGAGAGGCAACATCGTAGTATGCGTGCCCCAAGTTCCTCTTGTGAACCCAGACGCTGCTTCAGCGCCTGGTCCACCCCGCCGTCATCCACGATTCCGACAGGGGCATTCTCGATCTGGAAACCCGTGGCGACGTGCCTGCAGCCTATTCGGAAATTCGTCAACAACAACTGTCCCTGCAACAAAGCGACGGCGACGGAGTTGACACATTTTTGATGTTCCGATCAATCTGTTTGTTCGTCTTGGCGGTGTGCGATATGATCAAGACGTCGTCTCCGACGATCCTCAACCGTCGCATACGTTCGTGTCAACAAAAGCATCAAAACGCAGTTGTTGGCCCTTCGCAAAATAAGGCAGAATAAAGCGTTGCACACGGAGCCGAGCGGTATGACAATGGAAAACTGATCGCCGCGGCCCGTTGAACACAAGCGTTCCCCAAGAACTCCGTCAGCATCGCAATCATGAAAGGTTTCTTCGACACCTGGCGACGAAAAACAGGGCTCGCGCTGCTGATGACGGCGTGCTGTGGAGATTTCCGTTTTCGTGGATGACCCTTGCCGTGGCGCTGCTCTCCGCACACCTGATTCTCTGGCCCGGCAAGAGTGTGAAACCTTCGATCACAAAATAGCCGGGGCGTTACGCAAAGACCGAAAAATTGCGTTCGAGATCGTTTCCGATCAGCGCCGAACGAGGTGGTCAACTTGACCCGCAGTCGCTGGTGGTTCAAAGTGTTGGCGTGTTGATTGGAAGCCCGTTGTTTACTGCGGGCAAATGCAGAGCACGAAGCTTGAATTCCACGAGCTTTCCAATTGAGCGATCGGTTACACCTTCGAGATTTACCGACGGCTGCGAGTATCCAGGATCACGTGCTTCATTCTGTGATGCTTCATCCTTCGTGCTCTTCGTGACCTTCGTGGTCAAAAACCCGAACGGTCTGCCAACTCGACTTGGGGCCAGAAAAGGGGACTCACAAACGTCCTGTCGTCGAACACCCATTCTCCCATGAATGATTCACCACGAAGGGCGCGAAGAGCACGAAGGATGAATTCCACAAGCTTTCCAATTGAGCGATTGATTGCACCTTCGAGGTTTATCGTCGCTGGGTGGCCCAGGCTGGCCGTCCTCGGCCTACCTGGGTCGCAACGCGACGAGAAGTTTACCCCGTTTTAGGCTTTCAAAACTTCCTGTGACTTCGTCACCCCGGTAGCCGAAGCGGCAACCGGGGTTACCCTGCGACATCAGTGACACGCTTCCGCTCGAATGTTTGTGGTGTCTGCGAAACACGGCGGACATTCGATCTCGGAACAAGAACAGCGTCGCGCGAACTCAGCGACTTTCGACAAATCGCCGCGAATCGTATGTTGCGCTGGCCGCGAGGGAGTGTCCACCTTTTACGAGAAGCTTGGCTTCAACTTCTCTGAGATTGCGATGGAACGGCCGGGTCGGCGCGAGTGAGGTCTAACCCATTGCTCAAGCCGAGTCCCAACCGCGTGCCGGCTTAGCTCGAACATTAGCCAGGAAGAGTATTGGCCGCACCGTCGAGATTTACCGACGCCTGCGAGTATCCAGGACCAATTGCTTCATTATTTGACGCTTCATTCTTCGATCCCTTCGTGCTCTTCGTGACCTTCGTGGTCAAAAACTCGAACAGACACGGCGAACAACGCGTTACACTTTTCATCAATTCGACCCAGGCCCGACCAGCCTGACAAAAGCCGTTTATTGGTCGAAGTACACTGCCAATTTCGCCAGAACGGCCCCCGACTTTCTGAACGTGTTTACGTCATCTTGCAGAAATTGCCGGTTTCCACTACATGATCGTCCGCCTGCGGGAATGGAGTCCGCAAAGGCAGGTATGCGAATGGGATACTGCAGAACAGATTTTTGATTTTCTTTCAAATTCAATTCAGCCTTGCCAACGGCTTCGCACTGGCAATTGATGAAGGCTTTGACGGAACTGATTTCTGGGAATGCGGTTGCACCGATTCGTCATGTTGATCGACGTTGACGACACGCAGGGAGGGGTGCCGTGCGCTGCCTGATTCTTGGTGGAGATGGAATGCTGGGCCATCAGCTCTTGAAGAGCTGGCTGGGGCGGCACGATGTCCGCGTGACTCTGCGCGGCCCACTTTCCGCTTACGCTCATTACGGCCTGTTCCGCCAGGAAAACACGTTCCCGCACATCAATGTCCAGGAAACCGATCGGGTTCTGGATGTTCTCGGTGAATTTCGACCGGACGCAGTCATCAACTGCGTCGGGATCATCAAACAACGTTCGGCTGCGAAGGAATCAATCCCCAGCCTGGAAGTTAACTCACTGCTGCCACACCGGTTGCGACTGATGTGTGCTGCGGCCGGAGCCCGGTTGGTTCACCTCAGCACCGACTGCGTCTTTAACGGTCGTCGCGGGATGTATAAGCAGACTGACCATGCAGACGCCGAAGACTTGTACGGACTCAGTAAATATCTCGGTGAAGTCTCGGAAGGTCCTGCAATCACGATCCGATCATCGATCATCGGCCTGGAGTTGTCTCGCAAGCAGAGCCTGATTGAGTGGTTTCTGGCACAGCAGGGGCCGATTCGCGGCTTTACGCGAGCAATCTATTCCGGCGTGACGACCGCTGAGATGGCACGCATCATTGAACACGTGCTGGTCCAGGAACCCGAACTGCATGGCCTGTGGCAGGTCGCATCCGCCCCGATCACGAAATTTGATTTGCTCTGCAAACTTTCCGCGCTGCTGGGCCGGCGCGACATCACGATCACCCCCGATCACTCATTCCATTGTGATCGCAGCCTGGATGGTTCGGACTTCGCACGGCGAACCGGCTACCGGGTTCCGGATTGGGACCGGATGCTTGAAGAACTGGCCGCTCAAATTCAAGGACGAGGAGCCCTGCATGAAGCCGCGTAAGATGTTTTCTTCCTTCGATGGACCGACAGCCATCGCTCAGCCGATCCTGGAGGGCAAGCGAATCCTGGTGACTGGTGGTACTGGTTCGATGGGGAAGGTCCTCGTCCGCCGACTCCTCTCCAATGAACTCGGCACGCCTGCGAAGGTGATCGTTCTGTCACGCGACGAAGCCAAGCAGCACGACATGCGCATGTCGTATCTGCACCGAAAAGTTTCGACCGACGAAGTGATCTACCGCAATTTCCTGAACAGCCTGGAATTTCGTCTGGGGGATGTCCGACGCTTTCCAGATGTCTGTTCTGCGATGCAGAACGTTGATGTTGTCATTAATGCTGCGGCCTTGAAGCAGGTCCCGAACTGCGAATATTTCCCGGAGCAGGCGATCGAAACGAACTGCATGGGGCCGATTAACATCGTCCGCTGCATTCGCGAACATCAGCTTCCCGTGGAAACGGTCGTCGGGATCAGCACCGATAAAGCATGCAAGCCAGTCAACGTGATGGGACTCACGAAGGCGATCCACGAACGGATCTTCACTTCGGCCAATATCCTGAGCCCCAAGACTCGATTCATCTGCACGCGTTATGGCAATGTTCTGGCGTCGCGCGGGTCGGTCATTCCGTTGTTCCACGACCAGATCAAGAACGGTGGCCCGGTGACTTTGACAGTTCCGGAAATGACTCGGTTCCTGATGAGTATTGATCAGGCCGTCGACTGTGTGTTTGCAGCACTGCAATTTGCGGAACCGGGCGAGACATTTGTTCCTTCCGCCCCGTCGACGACCGTGATGAACATCGCCAAGGCACTGATTGGTGATCGCAATATCCCGATTCAGGTCACGGGAATCCGCCCTGGTGAAAAGATGCACGAACTGATGATTTCTGAGGAGGAATGTCATCACACCGTCCGTCGCGGCAACTTCTTCGCGATCCGCGCCATGCTTCCGGAACTGCAACCAGCAACCGATGCGAAACCAGCCGGTTTGACGAAGGAATTCAGTTCCGAAGACACCGTGATCGGGTTTGAAGAAACCGTCGAATTGCTGCGTCGCCACAACCTGTTGATGGGTCAAAGTGAAGCCGCCGATGGCATCGAACTCTTCGAAGCCGCGGCAGGAAAACGTGCGGCATAACGACCTCGGCGCGGAATTGTTCTGGCTGCTGAAGAAGACGGGAACTGGAGTTGACTGTGAAACGCCTGAAAGTCATGACGATCGTGGGCACTCGTCCGGAGATCATCAAGCTGTCGCGCGTGATCGCGGAACTCGATCAACACGTCGATCATGTGCTGGTCCATTCTGGGCAGAACTATGACTATGAACTGAATCAGGTCTTCTTTGATCAACTCCAGATTCGACCTCCAGACCGCTTTCTGAATGCCGTAGGGGAAACCCCAGCCGAGACGATTGGCAAGGTCATCGCGCTGGCAGATGTTGCGATGGCGGAAGAGCGGCCTGACGCGACGCTGTTCTATGGAGACACGAATACCTGTCTGGCAGCGATCTCGGCCAAGCGGCGCAAGATTCCCGTCTTTCACATGGAAGCGGGAAATCGCTGTTTTGATGATCGTGTTCCGGAAGAGATTAATCGTCGCATCCTGGACCACATCAGCGACATCAACCTTCCGTTGACCGAACATGCTCGCCGCTATCTGCTCGCGGAAGGGATCCGACCGGAAACGATCATCAAGTCCGGTTCCTGCATGGAAGAGGTTCTGGATTACTACCGGCCGGGGATCGAAAGCTCACGTATCCTGGAAGAACTGGGGCTGACCGAACGTGGATATTTTGTTGTCAGCACGCATCGTGAAGAAAACGTCGATTCTCCAGAATTGCTGACAACGCTGCTCAATACTTTGGATACCCTCGTCGAACGCTACAAGCTGCCGATCATCGTTTCGGTTCATCCGCGCACTCGCAAAAGACTGGCTGCACTGGGGCGTGAACTGGATGAATCCGGCAAGGGGCAGATTCGAGCCTCCAAGCCATTTGGCTTTCTGGACTATGTCAAACTGCAGACGCACGCGTTCTGTGTTCTCTCGGACAGCGGGACGATTTCTGAAGAGTCGTCGCTGCTGAACTTCCCCGCGGTCAATCTGCGACAGGCGCACGAACGTCCTGAAGCGATGGATGTGGGGACGCTGATCATGAGCGGGCTTGAGCCTGATCGTGTCATTCAATCCGTCGACATCGTGACATCGCAGTTCGACAAGAACCGACGTGTCATGCGAGTGGTTCAGGACTACGAAGGGGGCCCGGTGTCGAAAAAGATGGTACGGATCATCCTGAGCTACACCGACTACATCAATCGCACGGTCTGGAGAAAGTAACGCCATGCGTGTCTTGATCCTTTCACAATATTATTCGCCGGAACCGGTGGAAAAGGTTCATGACCTGGCCAGCGGTCTGGTGCGAAGCGGACACGAAGTCGAAGTTCTGACCGGCTTTCCCTGTTATCCGCATGGCAAGATCTATCCGGGGTTTCGACAGCGACTGATCTCGCGTGAAGAGATGGACGGAGTCACCGTTCGCCGGATTCCTCAGCTTCCGGACCATAGCCGGTCGGTTGTTCGCCGCATTCTGTATTACATCTCGTTTGCGATGAGTGCGATGTTGATCGGGCCGTTTGCCCTGCGGCGCCCGGATGTCATCGTTGTCTACCAGGCAGCATTGCCCGTGGGAATCGCCGGCTGGTGGCTCAGCCGATTACGCGGTGCCCACCTCGTTCTGGACGTCGTTGATCTCTGGCCGGAGAGTGTGACTGCCAGCGGCTTATTGAATCGCCCATGGATCATCTCCACCATCAGGCGTGTCGCGAAGTTCGTTTACGGTGCGGCTTCGCATGTGAATGTCGTAACGGAAGGATTTCGCCAGAACCTGATGAAAATGGGTGTCCCCGAAGAAAAGCTGTCTGTCATCGAGAACTGGATGCCGACGGCGACCTATGCATTGGCTCAACCTGACGAAGAGTTTGCCCGCCAGTTCGATCTGGTTGGCAAATTCGTCGTCATGTATGCCGGTAACATGGGAGCATCGCAGGACATGCACACAGTTCTGGATGCTGCTCGACACCTTCGTAACGAAGCGGACATTCAGTTTGTGTTGGTTGGCGGTGGCACTCAACATGACGAGCTCGTCGCCCGAGTCAGGAACGAAGGGCTGACGAACGTCGTTCTGCCGGGGCGGTTCCCGCCCGAGAAAATGCCTGGAATGTACGCTTTTGCGAGTGTTCTGCTGGTCCATTTGAAGCCTGACAGCTTGTCGGACGTCAGCATTCCTTCGAAGACTTTTGCCTACATGGCCAGCGGTCGCCCGGTCCTGATGGCAGTGCGCGGGGACGGAGCAACGTTTATCGAGAAGAACGAATTTGGAATTACCGCCGAGCCTTCGAACGCCACGAGCCTGGCCGCTGCAGTCGTCAAACTGCGCAATATGCCATCAGCGGTTCGCGAGGAATTCGGAGTCAATGGTCGCCGCGCATTCGACCAACGCTATTGCTCTCAGGTGCAGATCGGTCGATTCGAGCGGTTGCTCGAACAGACGGTTGGCCCGAATCGCTCAGGAGTAACATCATATGCCATCCGAGCCGGACAATAGTCGCACCGTCGACATTCTTCCGTTCCGCCGCAACGTCCTTCCTGCGGATGTCCTTGTCACAGGGGCCACCGGGTTCCTGGGCCGGGAGATCGTTCGCCAATTCAGTGACGCTGGCATGACGGTTCGGGGTCTGGCTCGTTCCTGGCCTGCTGAAAATACTCCTGCCAATGTCGACCGTCAGACGGGCGATATCACAGAGCCTGGCAGCATCGTCAGTGCTGTTGAGGGAGTCCGAACAGTCGTCCATTGTGCGGGGCTGGCGCATCAGTTCGGCAAGAGTGCAGCCAATCCGGATGCGTTTCAGCGAGTCAATGTTCAGGGAACCGAATCTGTTTTGCGAGCGGCGGCCAAGGGGGGCGTTGAACATGTTGTCCTGGTCAGTTCCGTCTCAGTTTACGGCGGGGGGACGCAACCAACGACCGAATCTGCCCCTTGCCGACCGACAGAACCGTATGGCATCAGCAAGTATCAAGCGGAGTCTGTCGCAACAGAGATCGCGCAGAACGCAGGAATCCGGCTGACAATTCTGCGGATGGCAACCATCTTTGGTGAAGAAGATCCCGGTAATATCGCTCGCCTGATGCGATCGATCGATGCCGGGCGATTCGTCTGGATCGGTTCTGGAACGAATCGTAAGAGTTTGATCTATCGTGGTGACGCGGCTCGGGCGTGTGTTCTGGCAGCAACGACGCAGCCGACGAACAGATCGAATGGTAATACCTACAACATTTCGCTTCCGGCAGTGCCTGTGGCACGGATTGTTGAGTCAATCTCAATTGGTCTTGGCCGCACTACCCCTCGCTGGTACATTCCCGCGCCGCTTGTACGGACCGTAGGGGGTGGGTTGACGATCTGTATGGCAGGCAGAGGCCCCTTCGCACGGCTGAATCGCACCCTCGGAAAGTGGCTGTCTGACGACATTTATCCTGGGGAGCAATTCGAACGGGATTACCAGTTCCACCCCGAATTCACGGTGGAAGAGGGATTATGGAGAGCGGCAGCGTGGTATCGACATTCCAAAGCGGCGTAAAACGCGCCGTCGATCTGATGATTGCACTAACGGCCCTGATCATCCTGGCAGTACCGATGCTGGTGATTGCGCTCATCGTCCGCAGTACCTCACCCGGCCCGGCACTTTACTGGTCACGCCGCGTTGGTCGCAATAACCAGATCTTTCTGATGCCAAAGTTTCGCAGCATGCGGACCGACACCCCGCAACTGGCCACCCATCTGCTGACAGATTCTGACAAATGGATTACCCCTGTCGGGCGGTTCCTGCGAGTCACCAGCCTGGATGAAATGCCTCAACTCTACAACATCCTGAGTGGTGACATGAGTTTCGTGGGGCCTCGCCCGGCACTGTTCAATCAAGACGACCTGATTGATTTGCGAACTGGGTGTGGAGTCAGTCAGATTCCGCCCGGACTCACCGGGTGGGCACAAATCAACGGCCGTGATGAATTGAGCATCCCCGATAAAGTGAGACTCGATGAATACTACATGCGTCATCAGTCGCTGGTATTTGACCTGAAGATCCTGCTCCTGACGTTTGTCAAAGTCTTGCGGCGCGACGGAATCGCTCAGGCAGGTCAGGAAAAGGTTCGCAAAGCCGCCTGACGCGATCCAACAGATCATTCACGAAAACCAACGGGATTAGTACTTGAGCCACGCGATGAATCGGAACAGTTCCTCAACGAATCATGCACTGCTGGCAACCTGCTGGTTGGCGGCAGGAGTGATCGTTTCCGGGCTGTTCTGGACAGGGCAACTGATGCCGATGCGTCTGACAATCTGTGTCCTTGCGGCCCTTTCTGTGTTTGGCATCGCATCACTGCAGATTACCGCGTTATCGATCATGACTCGGTTGTATGTCCTGCTGTACATTCTCCCATTCAGCGCGAACATGGGTTACCTGTTTGATCGCAACTTTGTCTGGTGGCAGACCCCCACTAATGTTCTCCTTTGCCAGAATCACACGCTGATCAACGAAATGCTGACGATGGTTCTGGTTGGCTTGTGTGGCCTGATGACCGGAATTGAATGGGTCGCGATGTCAGCCTGTCATCGTCTTCAAACAAATCGGCGGCCCGCGACCGACATTCCCGGCAACCAGACAGTGATGTCATTGCCGATTTACGTCGTCTTGCTGTACGTCGCTTACCTTTGCTCATGGCTTTATGCTCCGGAAGAAAGCATCTTCACGGCAGCCTACGCATCCGCAGACGCCGGACACGGGATGTACAAAGATGTCGGGATGAACTCGTCCTATCTTATCTCGTATTTGCTGTTGATGCTGTTGATCGTGGATGCAGAACGTGAAGCGCCGCGAAGTTCGCGTCGAATGCTGAAACTGGGGTCAACAATGTTGGTGACATCCTACATTGTTGTCGTCCTGCAGTTGTTGCGTGGCGACCGTGAGTGTGCGGGTCTGCTGGCGGCACTCGTGATGCTGTACATCACCAGTCCGTCGATGGAGGCGGCACGTGGTCGTATCCAGCGTGGTCTGGTTCAATTTTCCAGAACTCTCAAGATCTTCGTCCCTCTGGCCGTCTGTGTGGCGGCATTTATTGCCATGGGTTCGCTGCGTCATTCTGCCAGTCAGAAGTCTGCGGAAGTCTCAGGAATCTGGAATACTCTCGTTGAAGGAGCGACACAAAACACCTGGACCGCAGTGGCATTGAACAACCTCGGCCTGTGTGCGGACTACAACTACAAGACGATTACGTATCTCTACGGACAGACATACGTCGACTATTTTCTGTCGCTTCCCCCCGGTGCGATCACGGTGGCACTTGGGTACGAACGTCCGATGGAGTCGAACGAGTCGAATCCGTCGATGTGGTATCACGGTTTGATTGCCGCAGGTGGCATGCATCCTGCCGTCGTTCCGTTCCGTAATTTCGGGATCTGGGGGGTGTTGATCATCCTGATCCTGGAAGGCGCGTTCATCTGCTTCTGTGAAACGTACAACGAAACCGGAACGCTGGCATCGCGATTACTTTACGGATCGATCGCCACCTCCTGCATGCTCTGGTACTGGTACGGGGATATGAATTTTATCCGTACCGTGATGATGTGGGGGATTGTGTACGTAATCCACATTTTCACAGCACATCGCCCCTTCAGAGGTTACGATCGGCCTCGCGTACGACCCGCATCTGGTCAGTCCTCCAGACCAACGATTAGTCAGTCGCAGAAAAAGCCAGTCACCGCCCTGACGTGAATAAGAACAAGCATCCGAAGGCAATCGTATTTGAGACGCCCGAGTTGAAAGGAATCAGATGGCAGCAACAGGCGATTTGACCAGTGCAAACTATTGGGAAAAGGAATGGGCCGCGACCGGTGTTGGTCGTGATCGCCTGGCACCATTGCGTGCGATCTCGCAATGGAAGTTTGATCGCATGATTTGCCAGATGCTGGATGAGGCGCACAGCGCACGTGCCGAGGTTTTGGAACTGGGGTGTGCCCCGGGAAGCATGCTGCAGCGGATTCACCGCTTGCGGCCGCAATTGCGACTGAGTGGGATCGACTATGCCGAGGAAGGTGCGAAAACGACCGCGGCGATCCTGGGCAGCCTGGGACTTCCCAAGAATGTGCACGTCGGTGATGTGCGCACGCTCGATTTACCGACGAAGTTCGATCTCGTCACGTCATTTGGTCTCATTGAGCATTTCGACGACCCTGCCGAAATCATCCGCTGCCATGGCCGGTTCTGTCGTCCCGGTGGAACCGTCGCGATCACTGTCCCGAATTTTACGTCTCCTGTTGTGAAATTCTTTTCCAGCCGATTCTGTGCCGACAACCTGGCGATTCACAATCTGCAGATCATGAATCTGTCCGCACTTAAAGCCGCGATGGAAGCAGCCGGACTTCAAGATGTGCGAGTGGGTGGCGATGGCGGGACACAGATGCACCTGGTGATTTCGCGGCAAGACATTCTATCACGCGCCTTCGCTACGGCGGGTCGAGTCTGGAACGCGGGTGCCGTGCTGGTTCCACCTCAATTGGGATGGAATTCGTACCTCTGGGCCATCGGCAAAAAGGTGGGATGACACGATTCGAACTGTGCCTGAAATGAAAGTCACGACGAGGCACGACGTTCTCTGGAATCGCATGAATTAGAGGCATCGTTATGTGTGGCATTGTGGGATGTACCGAGACCTTGGCCGAACTGACGTTGGCGCGTGACAGCATGCGCCATCGCGGACCGGACGATGCCGGGCTGACCTGGGGCTCGACCGGCGAACATGATGTCGGACTGGCCCAGCGTCGGCTGGCCATCATCGACTGCTCCCCGGCAGGTCACCAGCCGATGGCCGATTCCCAGCAGGAAATGACGATCGTCTTCAACGGTGAGATCTACAACTTCCTCGAACTGCGTCGTGAACTCGAATCACTCGGACATCACTTTCGCAGCCGTTCTGATACAGAAGTTCTGTTGGCCGCCTATCGCCAATGGGGCGAGGAATGTCCGAAACGTCTTAATGGAATGTTCGCGTTCTGCATCTATGACACGCAACGCCAGAAGCTGTTTCTGGCCCGCGATCGCGCAGGCGAGAAGCCGTTATTTTATCGGCATGCAAACGGCCGACTGATCTTCGCTTCCGAAGTGAAAGCGCTGCTGCAGCTACCAGGAGTTTCACGACGCCTGAATTACGAGGCGCTCGAATTTTATCTCGCCTATGGTTACGTGCCGGGCGACATGTGCATGCTGCAGGAAATCAAAAAGCTTCCGCAGGGTCATGCGATGCTGTATGACCTGGCCAAGGATGACCTGCGAATCTGGCGCTACTGGCAGCTTCCTGAACATCACGCTGATCCTAACGTCAACGATGACGAATTGGTCGATGAACTCGAATCGCTGCTGGAAGACAGCGTCCGGCGACAACTGGTTGCGGACGTCCCCGTAGGTGTCCTGCTGAGCGGGGGCCTCGATTCCAGCCTCGTGACGGCAATGGTGGCCCGCGCTTCTTCGAAGCCCGTCAAGACGTTTACAGTCACGTTCCCCGGACACGGATCGTACGACGAGTCCCCATTCGCACGACAGGTCGCCAACCACTTTGGAACCGAACACATCGAGCTGGTAGGTGAAAGTGCGTCGGTTGACCTACTGCCGATGCTGGCCCAGCAATTCGATGAACCCCTGGCGGATCATTCGATGATCCCGACGTATCTTGTTTCGAAAATGATCCGCGAACACGCGACTGTCGCCCTCGGCGGCGATGGCGGTGATGAGTTGTTCGGTGGGTACTTCCAGCATTCCTGGATTCAGCAACTGGAGCAGCGCCGACGATTTGTCCCGCAGTTCCTGTTTGATCTGCTGCGCAATCCTGCTCAACATCTGATCCCGACCGGGATGCGCGGCCGGAATTATCTGCTCGCCTTGTTGCAGAACGTTCCTGACGGGATCGCTCAGTTCAACCTGTATTTCGACGCCGCAACCCGGCGCGAATTGCTCATACCGTCGGCGGTTCCATCCCGTTCAACCCCTGAACGATTCAAAGTCGATCTGGCGTCGCGATTCGACTCCACGCTACTCAAGGCGACGGGTGTCGACTTCATGACGTACCTGGTGGACGACATTCTGGTGAAAGTCGATCGATCGAGCATGCTGGCCTCGCTGGAAGTACGAGCCCCGTTTCTCGACCATCGCCTGATCGACTTCGCATTTGGCCGGGTCCCTGATCGTCTGAAGGCCACAGCGAACGAACGGAAAATTCTGCCAAGAAAACTGGGGGCAAAACTGCTGCCAGCCAGTCTCGATCTGCGACGCAAACAAGGCTTCTCGATGCCCCTGGACGCCTGGTTCAAGGGGGGCTGGGGCGATTTTGTTGGGGATGTTCTGCGAGATGCTGATTCTCGACTTTTTTCGCAGAAGGCGATTCAGTCGCTGCTCGAAGGACAACGTAAGGGCCGGAACAATACCAGCCGCATTTTCTCGCTGACGATCTTTGAACTCTGGCGACGGCACTACGGCGTCGAAATCTGACAACTTAAAACTGACAAACCACGAACGTGGCCGACTTACATTCGGAATTCCTTCATGCACGTTGTCCTGGCAAATTTAACAAACGGAGGCCTCAGTGGCGGCAGCCGCAAGTACCTGGAAGTGCTTGCCCCGATGCTCGTTCGCCACCCGGCAATTTCGCGACTGGACCTGTTCGTTCCCCCTCAGGCGGTCGAAGCCCTGCACAAGAGTACGCGTCTGGAATGGGAATCGTGGCTACACAATGATGTCTCACACGGCTTTCGAGGTCTGCGTCGGGAAATCTTGAAGCGTCGTCCTGACGTGGTTTTTATCCCCTCCGCGCGCTGGATCGATTGTGGATCAGCCCCCGTAGTCGCGATGGTCCGCAACATGGAACCGCTGGCGGTCCCGTTCGCCGGCAATCCCTGGCTGGAAACACTGAGAACACTCGCTCGTCGCTGGGTCGCCAAACGTGCCTGTCGGAAGGCTGACCGGATTATCGCGGTTTCGAACTTTGTCCGGGACTTCCTGGTCGATACGTGGAAGCTACCAACCGAAAAGATCGCTACCGTCTATCACGGGATCGAACTTCCGAACGGGGATGACGACACCCGTCGCCCGCAGGGACTTCTCGACCACAACCACCGATTTCTGTTTACCGCAGGATCGGTCCGCCCGTATCGCGGCCTGGAAGATGCCGTCGGTGCGATGCCGCAGATCTTGAACAGTCGCAGTGAACTGTCGCTTGTGATCGGGGGCGAGACCGAACCTGCCATGCAGCCGTACCGCAATCGATTGCAGCGTCAGGCCGAAGAACTCGGTTGCGCCGATCGCATCCACTGGGTTGGAAAGTTGTCGCAAGCCGAAATGGCCTGGTGCTTCCGTCAGTGCGAAGCCTTTCTGATGACCAGCCGGGTCGAAGCGTGTCCGAACACTGTCCTGGAAGCGATGTCCCAATCATGCCTGAGCATTTCGACCACCAGTGCCCCCATGCCAGAAATGTACGGTGAGACCGCCTTCCTGTATCGCGCCGGCAACAATGAAGAACTGGCCCGCCAGGTCGACGCCGCCTTGGGCCTGGACGTCGCCCAGCGCTACAGTCAACAATCCGCCGCCCGCCGCAGAGCCGCTGAGTTCTCGTGGCAGCGCACGATGGAAGAAACGGTTCAACAACTATTGCTGGCCACCGGGCGAACGGAATGCTTTCGCGCTGCGGCTTGACTAGCTCGTACGCCTCGGCTAACTCCTGTAGCGCCAGCGGTCTACGTTGTCCGCCGCCGAAAGCCAGTCGTTCCCGAAATTGCAAAGTTTGATCCCATGACATCGAATCCTGCAGACGAAAACAGTCGACTTCGCCAGGCGTGTGCTGAAGCAAAAACGTTGCTCGACGGCGCTGCTAAAAGGCTTCGCAATATCCTCGACGACGAGCCGATCATCTTGGAAACGCCACTGGAGGCATCGACAGCGATGGAGACCACGGCCCAGGCGATCGCTGCGGCACGTCGAATTCTTTCAATGGTCAGCCGTTCAGAGAAGCCCAGCGCGACTTTGCCTAGTGGTAGCAGTGGCAGTGAAGGTCCGACTCGGCAACAGGGGCAATTCCTGGCCTTTATTCGCGAATACATGATGCGGAACAGAACTGGACAGGCACCGAGTCACGCAGACTTACAGCGGTTTTTCAACCTGACACCACCCTCGGTGAACTCGATGCTCATTCGACTCGAACAGCGAGGGTTTATCCGCCGTGAACCAGGCAAGGCACGCGCGATTGAGATTGTCATCGATTCCGAATTGATTCCGCCCCTCGAAGGCATCATCAAATTCTGATCTCGCCAGACATCGCCGCAACCCTGGACCAAACGGCGTAACTCCGTTCGAGTAGAAGACGGCAGAGACCTGCGGTCGGGCGTTTCGACGGGGTCGGGAGACGTCGGGAGACCCGCGCCGAACAAAATCCCGCCGAATCCTGCTGGTCAGTACGCGACTATGGCTCGTGTCGTTTGTTGTGCCGATAATGCGCGCTCTCGGCTCACTTACTTCATGAGGCCGGACAGCGGTTTTGCCGACTTCGGGCTGGCGGCGTTGAAGTCTTCTCCGACGAGTTTTGCCAGTGATGCGGCGATCTGGCTGAGTGTTGCTTCCGTCTCTTTTCGGACGCCGAGAGCCGGGATGTCTGGGCCAAGAGCGGCGGACCAGATGTATTCGGCACCTTCCACTTTTGCGCCGTGGTCTGTCCAGTCGCGAATCGTTCCACCGCGACCGTGGTCGGGGGCGATTACGATGGAGGTCTTCCCTTTGTATTCTGGCATCGATTGCAGCAAATCCCAGAGTCGACGGAGGAAATCGTCGGCTCGATGAGCCGCGTTCAGGTATCGGTCGTAACGTCGACCGTGCCCCCATTCGTCGGTTTCACCCAGGCCGATAAAGAGAACGCGTGGCTTCTTTCGAATCAGGTATTCCCGGGCCGCCTGGATCGTGATGGCATCGATCTGGTTATCAGGCCAGAGCGTGACAGTGTCTGCGATCATGTCATTCAAAAGCAGTTGCCGGTCCGACAGGTCATTGCCTGGAATCGGCGTGATCCCCGCATGAACATAAATCTTGGCTCGCCCTTCGTTCAGGATAAACGGGAAGACATCCCATGTGGCGATTCCGGCTACCTTCCCTTCAAACCCTGGTCGACCGTTCAGGAATTCGAGGACTGTGACGTTGGGGTTCGGGAATTTTCCATTGGAGGCAATTCTCTCGTCATCCGGAAAACCACAAAACATTTCGCTGTAGCCGGGATACGAAAACTTATGCTTGTTCTCGATCCTGGCGGGCGAGTTCTGTGACTGGTCGCCAAAAATCTGCCCCTGTTTGGCAATCACCGTCCAGACAAACGGCAACAACACTTCCCGGCGTTCCTGTTCAGTCTCGCGCAGAAATCGTTTTTTGACTCCCGCGACATCGGTGACTCCAGCGTCTTTACTGATGTAGAGTTCCTGTGCCCCGCCGAAGAACTCCTGCCAGCGGAATCCGTCCCAAGTGATATAGATAACGTTGCTATCCGATCGGCCCGGCGGATCGGCGGCAATCAGTCGTGAACTCATTCCCGCGATCAGACAAACGACACTACCAATTCCAACAAGCCACCGCCGCATGGATGATCTCCGCCGAAAGGAACAACATCTGACAGGAACATTCTGGACAATCAGACGTGATTGCTCAATCGTGAAGAATTGGAGAACGACGAGTTTCTTGTCCGGCGGGCAAAAACCACGATATGAGCAAGTGACGAATGAACGCGGCAAATGAGCACACGTGGTACGGTGCCACGACATGATTTGGAAATCGACCATCAGCCGGAACGCGCTAGCGTCCGGTTTTAACCGTGGCCCTGGTGGCCGATGTCCTCATCAAAACGTCGAGGTTCGTTCATCAATAATTCGAATTAGAAACGCGGAGGACGCGAAAATCTCTGATGGATTGTTGGAGACATTGATCACCTCTTCTCCCAAAATGGGTTTAAGAACCCTGCTGAAGTGCGGAAATGGTCTTCGCGCAGATTGACAATTGAGAATAATTCACCAATTGCTGGTTTTCGTGCGTAAGGGAAGTCAAATACGGTTCTTGCGCCGTTTGTTGAATTGGGGAGCGTTGGTCATGGACTCAGACCTGAAGCTGCAGGAACGATCATCGGGTTGGTGGCGTGAAAAGGAATTGTGGCTGCTGCTACTGCTGCTCTGCGGAATGTATCTCACCAATCTGGATGGGATCACGATCCGTGGAGAAGAATCGCGCCGTGGTCGTATCGCCTGGGAAATGTTACACAGCGGGAACTGGTACGTCCCAACCATGCAAGATCGTCCGGTCTTCTTCAGACCTCCACTCCAGAATGCGTTGATCGCGACGGTGGCGACTGTCCATGGTGAAGTGGATGCGTGGTCTCTGCGAATTCCCAGCGTGATTGCCATACTGCTGACCGTAATCGTGATTTACGGTTATGGGCGAAGTTTCCTATCGCGGCTGGGGGCCTTTGCCGCGGCTCTCGGGTTCGCTTCGATGGGTCAGGTGCTTGAGCTTGGCCGACTGGGTGAGACGGAAGCGGTCTTTACGCTGTTTGTCGCCGGCAGCCTGTTAACCTGGCGCTGGTGCTGGAATGCCGGGACGTCACCGTGGGTGATGTGGACCAGCAGCTATGCTTTGGCTGCCGCCGCGACATTGACCAAAGGGCCGCAGGCTCCGATGTACTTTGTCGGCGGAGTCTGGTTGTTCTTGATCGTGACCCGCCGCTGGAAGCTGTTGCTGACGTTGCCACATCTGGCGGGGATTGGTGTGGCACTCAGCGTCCTGGCTTTGTGGCAGGTCCCCTATGCCATGCAGATGGGGTTGGCGACGTCCTTCAAAGTCTATGTGGGCGACGTGGCGTCGCGGTTTGGTGACATGAAGGCGATGACCGTCATCAAGCACCTGGTCTCATTCCCCTTGGAAATCGTGTTTGGATCACTGCTGCCGTGGTCACTGTTAATGCTCTGTTACGCCAATCGCCGATTTCGCGAGGACTTGGGGCGACTGCGAGAAGATGTACTTTTCCTGGCACTCTGTGCCGCGATCAGCTTTCCCTCGGTCTGGATCCCGGCAACGGCCAGCCTGCGATACTACATGCCGATGTTTCCGATTTTTGCCTGCCTGGCCGGAATTGCCGTGGAACGAATCGCGGCCTATGCACCCGGCTCATTCTGGCCGAATCTGTTTGTCCGCTATCAGAAAACATTGGCGCTGGTCCCTGTGGGAACAGCACTGGTCGTGCTGGTTGTCAGTGTCGGCTGGCCATCTGTCAGTTGGTCGCAAACGGTGACGTTTTCACTCTGCTACTTCGCGGCATGCGGCATCATTGCCGGGGTAGGCTGGTACGCTGCAGAACGACTGACGCCGCGGAATATCATGATTGGAATGACCACAACCGCCTGCTTCCTCGGTTTGACGTACAGTACTCTGCTGGTCTATGTCCGACAGAAAATCAGCGAAGATGCTCCGGGAGCGATTGTTCAATTGCGACAGCAGTTACCTGCAGACCAACCATTAGTCAGCCTGGGCCCGGCACACCACTTGTTCCTGCTGCTCTACGGCGAACCCGTCAAGCAACTCGCGGTCGATCATCCTGAAGAACTGGATCGGATCGGCACGGATTATTTCTGCTTCTGGGTCTGGTCTGGCGGGGTGAAACCTGCAGATATCCCGTTTGAATGGGAACAGGTTGCAGTGATCTCGTGCGATCGCAATCGGCGTTCGAACCCCGTCGATACGATGATCGTCGGGCGAAGAATCCGGTCGCCCCAGGTCGCATCGCGGCCGAATTGAGAGTCATCAACTGGGGTGAAACCGTCGAATAACCTGAGACCATCAGCCGGAACGCGCTAGCGTCCGGTTTCTGGCGATGCGTGTCTCCAGTCGTCCATCGGAACCGACGGGGTCCGCTTTTGGGAAGCACCCGTTCAAATGCGTTCCATTTCGGGGGCTTCTGCAAAGCCAGTGCGCCCCCGCCACCCAACCGAGAGAAAAAGATGTGGGTCACATTGACTCCTCCCTACGTATGCATCCCAAGGTGCGGGTAAACTACGTCTTGGGAAGCACTGCGAACCGTACCTTGTTTACCCCCAGTCGAGCCGCAGCCAGCAGCAGCGGCTCGACGACGGAATAGGGAATTGTTCGATCAGCACGAATGCGCAGCTCTGTCGCTCCGGGGCCATATTGTTCAGCGACGACTTGCAGTTTGCGTTCAAAGTCTTCGAGGCTGATTTCCTGAGACCCCAGTAAGAGTCGCTGGTCGGTTGCAATCGTGATCACCACACGACTTGCAGATTCCTCTTCGTCGCGCCCCTGAGTCGCAACCGGTAGTTCGACCTGCTCGACCTGCTCGTTGCGAATGAAATGGCTGGCCACCAGAAAAAAGATGATCAGCAGAAACACCACGTCGATTAGCGGCGTGATGTTGAACTGCAGACCTCGCTGAACATTCTGGCTGGGAAGACGCATATCAGACTCGTGAGTGAACGAGAGATTTAACGGAAATCAGGTCGCCTTGGGATCTCGACGAGCGACAGGAACCCCTTCGGCCGCGTGAGTTCTTCGTTCTTCTCGTTTACGCAACAGGATCGATCGTTTGAAATCGGCAAACACATGTTCAGCAGTCAGTGCCGTCTGGGCAATCAGTTCGTCGATGCGATTGCGGAAGAACCCGAAGGCAGAAATCGCCGGGATCGCCACGATCAGGCCGAAGAGGGTGGTCACCAGCGCTTTGTAGATCCCGGGAGCCAGTTCGCTCACTTGCGGATTGGCTTTGCGCTCAAATTCCATGAAGGCCAGGATCATACCCCAGACAGTTCCCATCAGCCCCAGCATGGGGGCGACCGTACTGATAATCGACAGGTATTCGATCTTACGCATCAGGCGTGCCGATTGTTCAGCCGCCGCGTCTTCCATCGCTTTCTCTACTGCCGAATAGCCCAGTTCCACTTCCGAGATCCCGGCCCCCAGAAGATATCCCAACAGGCTGGAACTGGCCCGGCAACGCTCTTCCGCAACTTTGAATTGCCCCGCGACAATCAGACGTTCGATATCTTCGGCCATCCCCCGAGGCATCAAAGTGCCGCGACGAATGGTCAACAAGTGTTCAAAAATCAAAGCCAGCATGACCAGACTCAACGCAACGATGACATATCCGATCGCCCCCCCATCTTTGAACATCTGCCCGATATCTACGACGGGTGCGGCAGGTCGATCTGCCGCAGGCTGCGCGGGATTAGCGGCTCCGACAGGCAATGCCCACCACAAGCTGACAACAACTGTCATGACGAGCATCAGAATACGGGAATGATTTCGTAACATCGATCGGCTTCCTCCTTATGCCGCCACCGCGTCGTTATTGATCAGAATCCTTGCGGTTCGCTGGTTGGCCCTTACCACTCTGGCCAGTCTCGCCCTTCAGCATTTTCCATTTTTCTTCGGCTTTGCCTGCAACCGGTGTGTCAGGGAAGCGGAAAACAACTTCGCTGTACAAATTGGTAGCCTGCGCGCGGTCGCCAAACGATTCCACCATTTCAGCGGCTTCAAAACAGGCGCGAGCCGCCAGATGGCGGTCCGAGTCGTAAACCAGAGGGAGCCACAATAACGTGGCCGCAGCTCGTTCAGGCTGTTGCTGCCGCCGAAAGGTCTGTCCGAGAACATAGTAACCACCCGCTCGCAATTCCTCGGGAAGATCATCAATCGCTGATTCCCAACGCAGCAACTCAGATGGAGTGGCAGTTCCGCTTACAGAACGGACTCGCCACAACTGCATTTGCGCTAGCCGCTGTAGACGGATGTTCGATTCTCGGGCCAGTCGACGCAGGACCGTTTCCGCCTGATCATTGGATTCTCGATCGAAGAGGAGATGGCTGGCACCGATCAACTGAGCAACCAATGACTTTTCTGTGACCCAGGCACGGGCTTCGAATATCACGTTGGCATCCGATGACTGGTCGGTCCAGGCCAGCGGGGCCAGGCCGAAATGCATTGTTTCCGGATCCGATTCCACGATCGCCAGAAAGTTCGGTGCGGCTGCGAGGTAATCGCCATTCCACAGGGCACACCGAACCAGATCGGCCAGTATCAATCGTCGGACCCACGCCCTGTCTTCTTCCTTCAACGCCAGGGTTAATTCGGGCTTCGCCCGAGCCACATCACCTTTTGCCAGCCATTGCCGCCCCTTTTCGTGGTGAGCGGTGTAGGCGGTTTGAACTTCAATGACATCCTGCCGAGGGTACCGGCGCGATTGTTCGCCTGCTCGAACGATGACCGTCACTTCGCGACCCGTATAGTCATCGACGATGCCAGAAATTGGAAAGCGGCTTCCACCGGGTTGCTGCAGGATCACTCGATCCTGGGCATACGCTGAAACGCTTCCCAGCAACATCGGCGCGATCAGCGCAAGACCCCACGTACGACAACAGCCCGCCACCGGGACCGATGGATCACAGTTCATCTTTCGGTGATTGTAAGTGGTCAACAATTGGCAAACGGTCCGTCACTGAGCTTTGAATCGGGTCACATCGTGATAACGGTAGGTCCCACCATTCTGGCGGGCGAGCTTTCGCAGGAAATTGCCATTGTCGTTGGCAGGAGGCAATTCCGGTCCCTGACCAAATTCGATCGCATGAATCCTGATCTTTCCACGATTCATGGTCTTGATCCGATCCAGATCTTTAGGCCAGAGCGGGGGCTCAAGCGCATCCGTCAGGAAGAAGATGACATCGGGATTCAATTGCATCGCCATTTCGAGTGGCGGAAGGTGATCAGTCCCAGAGCCCGACGAAATCCCTGAAATCTTCTGACGTGCAAGCGTCTTGTTAAGATCCGTCGCCATGGCAAGCGTCGGCCGGGTTTCTTCCCGCAGCCTGATGACGTGCGGTTTATCATCGTAGAAAATGATCAGGAATTGTTGTCGTTCATCCAGCGCCTGAAGACTGCTCATCAGGGCATTCTTCGCAACCTGCATGGCATTATTGCCACCCATGCTTCCTGAAGCATCGATAACGAAGACGACTTTCATCCCTTCATCGCGTGCCCCCATGAATGCGGCGCCCGGTCGCCCGCCAGGTGTCCCCGTAGCCGGTCGAACATTACCCGTCGACTTCACCGGCACTCCCGTGTCGGTAGCTCCCGTTCCATTCGGCAGATTGACCCCGACACCGATTTGCGGCAGGGCATCGATCTTGGGAAGAGTCACTTCTGCGGGAGGAGCTTCCGATGTGGCCTGCGTGGGGGCAAACGACTCGTTCGGCGCGGGATCGACAGCAACATCCGTCTGTTCGGCCTCGTTCGGCTCATCAGTCATCTGCGAATCAACGCGATCACCTTCACGTTCAACAAAAATCCCGACTTCGCGCGTCGGTTCATCCGAGAAGCCAACCGGAGCCTGCTGGCAACTGTGCATGGTGGTTGAAAAGATCACCAGCAGACACGCGTGGGCTACCATCGAAAGAATGCATGGCATGGCGATGCTGTGCGGCATCCAGTCAGGAAGCTGGAACCGGTTTTTCGACGTCATTTTGAGAGAAGTCATAGATACCTCCCGCGACCGACCACCTTGTGAGGATTCGATTATAGACAGATTCCCCGCGAAGAGATGCATCGCAATCACTCAGCGGGACGGCATTCCCTGCGCGAACTCTATGCCTGACAGGGGATTCCGTCAATTCCAGCGTCGGAATGACTTACAGACGAAGCGCCAGTTAAATCCTTGAGAAAAGGGTGATTGGCAGATTCCGCCGATCGAGAATGGTTTGGACCGACTCGAACCAGTCTACGTAATCGTTAAGGTCTGTCTCATCTTGCGTGACCGGACTGCCGATAAATCCACTGTCAATCCTGACTCGACTCCTGTCTTCAACAGACTTAGACATCAAGTCTGATCGAAAGATGACGCAGCAATCGCGTCTCGTCCACCTTCCGGTGGACGGAGTTCTGGCAGTTCAGATTTGGCATTTCGGGGCGATCGGACCACCCCTCATCCGTGAATTCGCGGATGAGGGGTGCGTCATTTCATGGTTTCACCCGATCGGCCGAAACGTATCCAAAACCTGCTACCACCTTGTCTGGCCGAAATCGACCGGTATAGTGTAAGGGAGTTCCGGTGTCCCCGCTGTCGTGCGGACACCTCGCTGTTTTGGTCTGTTCCAAGGAGAGAGCCTCGATGAAGAAGTCCCTGATGGCGTGTGTCGCGCTGGTCGTTGCGTCGGTTGGCCTGGCAAGCGCTGCGGAAAAGGTCGTATCGGGTTTGGAAAAGGGTGCGAAGGTTCCCGCGTTCTATGTTAAGGACGTGACCGGCCCCAACAAGGATGGCGAAGAACTCTGTTATCGCTGCCGTTACGGGAATCAGCCCGTAGTCACAATTTTCGCCAAGGAAATGACTGACGAAGTCGCTGCCTTGACGAAGGAACTGGATGCTGTCGTCGCGAAGAACCGCGATCAGAAAATGGCAGGCTTTGTGGTGATCCTCGCCAGCGATCAAGCTAAGGCTGCGACCACACTGGAAAAGGTCGCCAAAGACAAGAAGATCGAACAACTGCCACTGACCACCTTCAAGGGATCTGCCGGCCCCAAGGGATACAAGATCAATGACAAGGCCGATGTTACCGTCATGTATTGGGTCGAAGGTACCGTCAAGGTCAGTGAAGGCTTCAACAAGGGCGAATTGAATTCTGCCGCGATTTCCAAGCTCGTTGGCGAAACGAAGTCGATCCTCGAGTAGTCCAAAATGGCTCTGTCCCTGTGATCGCGATCGAAGCGCTCATGATCGTGATTTTCAAGGTTTAGCCTCTACGTCAACACCCTGCGTTTCGATGGAAACGTGGGGTGTTCGTGTTACGTCGTTCTGGTTCTTGGTGCTATGTTCTTTGTTCTTGGTGCCGGATGCGAAATGACAGCGTTACGGCTGCTTGTTGTCATGCTCGCAAATCGTTGACGGTTTATCACCCGGTCAGTAGTATCACCGCGATTGTCATATTTTTTGAACTGACAGACGACACCCATGAAGCTCTCTCGCAAGTCCGATTACGCCCTGCGCGCCTTGATGACGCTGGTAGAACGATTCGGCAAGGGCCCGGTTTCGATCCGCGAGTTGGCCGAGAAAAACGATATTCCTCGTGGTTTTCTCGAGCATATTATGCTCGATCTCAAATCTCAGGGGATTGTCAACAGTATCGCAGGCCGGATTGGCGGGTTCGTTCTCGCGAGGTCCCCCGCCGAGATTACCATGGGACAGATCGTTCGTCATTTCGACGGATTGCTCGCCCCGATCGGATGTGTCTCAGTTTCCAGTCACGAATCCTGCTCTCAGGAAGCGATCTGCCGCTTTCGCCGTGTGCTGCTCGACATTCGTAACTATACAGCTCAAAAGATGGATGCCGCGACACTGGAACAGGTCTATGGATCAGCCCCGGTGACTCAAGAGGAAGTCTTTTCGAGCGTCTTTATCGGTGGCGACGGGATCTGATTTTTCGTTCGTGTTTCCCGTGATTGCGATCAAGTTCACATTCACCACTGTGCTGCACGACGAATCTCGAGAGTATTGATCGCACCTTCGTTACTCAACAACCAATTCAAGACAGGGTGCTGCAAGACATCACTGACGTTCATCATTTCGCCGTCAACGACCACCTGGTTTGACATCAATCGCACTCCGTGGCTGTAGTCGACATACCAGTCGACGTGTCCCACATAAAGCGGCTGAATCGGAATCGCGTCCGCCTGGTGCCAACCATAAATTGCGACCTTATGCGGCTTCTCCCGCAGGCGATTGCTCAGTACGACGTCTTTCTTGATCCCAGCCGTCAAGGCTCGTTTCTTTCCTTGAAGCTGAGTCTCGATCAATTCGTGATGCTGATAGAATGCCTGGACAGCGTCGCGGTCTTTCGTCAGAGGCCTGGGAGCGAGCCTGTTGGGGGCGGCAGAATAGAGATCATCAGAGACCTTGGCGGTGATCAGTGACGCATTACACTTTTCAGCAATCGCCAGAGCACTCTGAGGTGTCATCGGGACTCGAAAGAAATCGTCGTCGGTACCAACCGCGAGATAATCTGCCATAACTCGATAATCTGCGACATGCTTGCTTCCGGTGGCATCCGTCCAGTGGACGCGAATCGTTACCAGTTGCCGTAGAAACGCTGGAATGTTACCGCTGGTAATCTCTTTCACGATCGCCGCTTCGCGTGCCTGACGTGGCATGGTGAGGATTTGATCTCGAAATTGTCGACCCGCAGGAGCGTTTTCGTGACGTGCCGGAATCGCCAGGATTTGCTCGACTGGTTCTTCGACGATCACCGCGAGCGGAACAACAGGTTCCTTCAGGGGTTGCTGCTGAATCCATTTCGTATAGGCACGAGGCCCTCCAAACGTTCGCCAGCGGGTTTCGTCCGTAGTCCCGGCCGTCAGCCCCTGCAAAAGGCCATTCATCTCACCCACCAGAGCGGTGTGGAGAATCTTTTTGTCGGGATTCGGATGAACGTACACCTGGAGTTGTCCCGACAATCCGCGGGTGGTTTGGAATGGCCCCGAGATACCATCCGTCAGTTCGATACTTTTTGCGAATTTCGATGTCATCCGCTTCGTCGCACGAAACGTACCACCGTCAGGACCAACAACCTTCTTACCGTTCAGCACGACCTCGCGATCATCGTACGCAATAACAATCAGGTGCCGAGTGGTATCACCCCGTAACCAGGCCAACAACTTGTCGGCATGCTTTTCATCTGAATACGAGTAGTTCGCGTCCAGGAACAGAATTCGTTCAATCGAGGACGGAATCGTGGCGTCGGCAGCAATGTACTCAAGCAAAAAAGCTCCACCGCCACTGTGGCCGGCCAGGACAATGTTGTCAGCTTTAAACTCCGCGGCGAGCGCAGAAACCAATTGTCGAATTAACGTTCCTGCATCGGGCCGCTCGGCGCGGAACGCCGGCCAACTGAGGTTGGGAGCCTGCACAATGGCCAGAAGGAGATCCTTGTCCGCAGTCAGATCGCGCCAGCAGCGGATCTGAGCTGCGACGTGCTGAATATCAAATCGAAAGTCCTGACCTGGCGCAGCGGCGGCTCCGAACGTCTGTTCGATCGTACTTCCATTCGGTGTCGCATAGATCACCAGTGTTCGCTTGTCCGGCTTCGAGATAGCGGGAAGGTTGGTCAGGACCTTGATTCCATTTGTACGCCGTTCCCAGCGCAACCGCTCGGAAAACGGCTCAACCGTCGCAAAGCCGGTGAACTGCTGAGCACCAGCCGTTTGCGTCAACGCAATGGTGGCAGACAGGCATGCGTAGAAAAATAGCAGCCGCATGACCACGTTCTCCTGGTTGTCATCTGCTTGACCACGTCGGAACGCCATTCTACAGCGACTGCGGCAACCGTTGAACACACCTACGTAATGGATGTCTCGTGCGTCACTGGGGCACTTGAATTGGAACTCAATTCGAGTTGCGTGCGGCATACGGCGAAGAGCTGGTCTTTCTGAATCGGCTTCACAGCAAAGCTATCGAATCCAGAAGTGAGGCACCGGTCGCGGTCGTCATCTGAGGCATGTGCCGTCAATGCAATAATTCTGCCTGCGTAACCCTGGCGACGCAGTGTTGCCGTAGCGGTGTAGCCATCCATTTCAGGCATCTGGATATCCATCAGGATCAGATCGAACGCCTGTCCGGCGTTGCTGGCAAGCAGTGCTGCGTTGACCGCCAGCAGTCCATTGTCGACCACCTGAACGACCGCGCCCCATTTTTGCAGCAGGAACGCAATCAGTTTTTGATTTGCCAAGACATCTTCTGCGAGCAGAATTCGCCCCGATAATTTCATGGGCGAAGTGGTCACGGGTCGAACAAGAGTCGATGGCTCAACAGTATTTGAGGGCTCCGCCATCACCATGATGGCCTCTGAGCCCGCTGCGATCTCCAGTGTGAAGTCGCTTCCCACGCCGAATGTGCTGCTGGCAGAAATGTCTCCGCCCAGCATCTGAGCCAGACGCTTGGAAATCGAAAGCCCTAGTCCTGTTCCCCCAAATCGGCGCGACATTGATGCGTCGGCTTGTGAGAACGGTGTGAAGAGTCGTTCCAGTTGCTCGGGCTTGATTCCGATCCCACTGTCGGCGACCGAAAAGATCTGACGCCGAGTGACATCGTCATATCTTACGGTGACACGGATACTGCCGCGTTCGGTAAACTTGATGGCGTTTCCAATCAGGTTGACCAAAATCTGGCGCACGCGAAGCGCATCTGTCGTGACGTGTTTTGGCATCGGGAAAAGATACTCGGCCTGCAGGACCAACCCTTTCTCGCGAGCACGCAATTGCATCAATCGCAGTACATCTTCAACAAGTTCTCGCGGCGAAACTTCGGCCAGTTCCAACGTCATCCGGTCCGCTTCAATCTTCGAAAGATCCAGGATGTCGTCGATCAATTCCTGCAGATGCCGTCCATTATTTCGAATGATGTCGATCGTCTCGCGGTGAGGATTATCAGTCCCTTCGCCATCTTCATCGTAGATCAGATCTGCGTAGCCCAGAATGGCGGTGAGTGGTGTTCGTAGCTCGTGACTCATATTCGCCAGGAATTCGCTTTTCGCTCGAGCGGCGGCTTCTGCCTGGTCGCGGGCGCGCGCCAGTTCTTCCGATTGACGAATCAACTGGATCGACTGTTCGGTAATTCGATCACGCGACGCTTCCACTTGCTGGAGATAACGATGTGAGTCTTCTTCCATTCGTTTGCGGTCAGTGATGTCGGAATTCGTTCCGATCATGCGCATGGCCGCACCTGATGTATCACAACTGACAATGATTCCCCGGCTCAAGATCCATTTCACGTTTCCGTTTTGACAGACCATCCGGTGTTCATGCGTATAGGTGACCGTTTTTCCTTCCAGGTAGTCCTGCAGGCTCGAAAGGACTGCGGGAAGATCTTCGGGGTAGATCCTGTTTCTCCAACTCTCCATCGTATTTTCGAGTTCGTGTTCTTCGAACCCCAGCATTTCGGCCCATCGGCGCGAAAAGACGACTTCACCCGACTGAATGTTCCAGTCCCAGACTCCGTCTCCGGCACCTTCCAGCGCAAACTTCCAACGTTCTTCACTTTCACGCAGGGCCGCTTCGACCTGCTTTCGCTCGATGGCAATTCCAGCCAGATTCGCAGCAACTTCGATCAACCGAATGTCACTTTCCGTAGGAGCCCCTGGGGTCGTTCCATAGATGGCAAAGGTTCCCAGAACCGCCCCGGACTTGTCCCGGATCGGCTCGGACCAGCAGGACGCCAAGCCTGCTCGAGCGGCGAGTTCCCGGTATCCGCCCCAGTAGGGATGCGTAGAAATGTCTTCGACGATCACACGCTGGCCAAGAAACGCCGCCGTTCCACAACTGCCGACGCCCATTCCAATTTCGACGCCGTTGATGATCTTTGAATAGAATTCTGGAAGATTCGGAGCAGCAGTCGTCTGCAGTCGCTTCCGTTCCTTGTCCAACAGCAGGATTGATCCGCGCAGTTGGGAATTCTCGGCTTCGACACTGCGAACCAGAGGCTCAAGAACCTCGGCCAGCGAGGCACCTGCTGCGAGCAGTTCCAGCACGCGGTTACGAACGCGTTCACGTGCTTCGGTCGCCTTTCGCGTCGTGATATCCTTGATCGATCCGGCCATCCGGATCGGTACACCCTTCTCATCCCAGACCGCCTGCCCACGCTCCAAAAACCAGCGATATTCGCCACTTTTTGTTCGCAGTCGATGTTCAATGTGATAAGGCTCGCGGTCATGAAAGTGTCGCTCAACTGCGCGCCATGTCATGTCGAAATCATCGGGATGCAAGATATCAGCGAGCGCTGAAAGCCAGACGTCAAACTCACCGTTCTCGTGACCGAGCAGTTCCTTGAATCGATCCGAGTAGAAGACACGATCCGTCTGCAAGTCCCAGTCCCAGATCCCGTCATTGGCACCCTGCAAAACCAGGTTGAATCGTTCCTGATTCACACGCAATGACTCTTCGGCCTGCGATGCTCGAACCGCTTCCGCATGAGCCAGGGCCCATTCTTCACGCAGTCGGACCGCCAGTCTGCCAAAATGATCGATCATCCGCCCCAGTTCATCTTGAGCATCAATGGTAAGATTGAGAGGAGCGGTCCGGTCTTCGGAAAGAATGTTGTTTGTAACATCACGCATCCGGTCAGCCGTCTGAACAATGGCCATGCAAAGTCCGACGACAAGATAGGCTGCCAGTGACAACGGTGCCAGCGCCGCCAGCAGTAGAAACCACCGCCATTGGCGGGCCTGATGAGTTCTCAATTCGACAGTCTCTTCAAATGCATCCTGACATGCGACGAGCAGAGAAACCGTTTCGCGAATTGCGGCGGCTGCTTGCGAATCGAGTTCACCAAGAGAGGGGGCATCGTCCGTCTGGAAATGACGCTGGCGTATCCCGGAATCAATCCGCCGAACTTCGTTCCTGACCACGTTCAGCAAGACGCTCAGCCGTGACCGAACCTGGCCGTTGTTCAACATCGCCTGATTCAGGTTCTGATTGACACTGTCGAAAAGGACATTGACTCCACCATTGAACTCAGCCAGCTTCAGGTCCAACAGTTGATGATCGTTGTCGCCTGTTGTCTGGGCGATCTGATCTCGCAACCGATCTTCCCTGTCGACGAGATCAGGAATCAATGACGTGATGCTGTTCGACAGATGTTGACTGTCGAGATGCGGATCGACAGAAAGGGTGGAGATATCCGCGACCTGTCGCAACACGGTCCTGATGTCATCAATCAGGTCCGACACAACCGCGGGCTCAGCAAACATGGGCTGTTCGCCTGAAGGCGAATCAAGCAAGATTCGTAGTTTCGCCTGGAATGTACTCCAGCGTGACGAATAATGAAGCAGTTTATACTCAGCATCTGCCGCTACAATTTCATTCAGATGGATTTCGACCTGAGTTTTCAGGCCAGCAATCACATCGTCACGACGCGGGTGTCCCTGGGATGTGGCAACAAGCATCGCCAGGTGAAACTCGCGGAGCGAACGCCATAACGGAACCAGTTGTCGAATTGTATGGTTCCCTGCCAATTCTTCCTGTGATAGCTCGACTCCGTGATTCAACATCGCCATGTATTGCCAGGTCACGAATACCAGCGGCAATACAACGAGCGTCCCCGTGATCGCGAATTTGCGCGGAAACGGATATCGGTTCAGAAACTGAATCGCGGGCTCAAAGATGCGTTGAAACAAATTTTTCACAAGCGACTCCGAGTCAGCCTGATCGCGGTCTGGAGGCTGGTCATTAAAGACCTCAGGTTGGCAGTTTTCGGCGGGTTCGGATTCCAGCAGCAAATCAAATGGCAGCTTTCAATACAGATCGGCAGGTCACGCAGATGTGTCGTATGGATTCGCACCAATGTCTCACGGAGCAGTGATTCGCGGCTGAAGTTGCACTGTCACGACGATTCAGACGATTGCGGTGACTATGCTGAAGTTCCGGATTCTGCGGACAGCCAACTACGATTCGATCGTCACTTATTGCTGCCCCGTCTCAAGCGACGAAAGTGCGACAGTATTCGTTGTTGGACTGTCGATGAGCTTTTGCGTATGAAGATCAGCCCAGAAGCGAATCTTGGGAAGCAGTTCGTCGCGTAGCATTTTCTTGGCGGATGCGACATGCCCCATTCGCAAAGTGAATTTCGCCACGTCATTTGCCCCCGCGGGAATTGCCTGAGCCATTGCCAGCAGACTCGATTCCGTCGACAGGCACAACATGATGATCGGGAGAATGGTATCCAGTTCGCGTATGGCACGAATTGCCTGCACGCCGTTCATCACCGGCATTTCTGTGTCCAGAACCAGAACGTCGGGGCGAGCAGTCTGAAGCTGGTTGACGGCATCAGATCCATTGATCGCAGGGTAAACCTCGAACCCTTCCGCATCGAGAAGCGCCTCTGAAACCAGACGGCGGATCACGGCCGAATCATTCGCGATCATCACTCGGATTGGCTGACGCACGGGTGGGTCTCCGGTTCGAAAGTCTTCGAACCCGGGTGGAATCTGAACAGAATTCACTAATGAAGTGCGAATGCTCCGTTGGGGGAATTCGCTTCCCTCAACGCGTCTGACATGATCACATGAGCCACTCGGCAGTAGTCTTCGCGGCGACGATCACTGAACAGGGACTCAACGGCCAGATTCGTCTCTGGATCGTAACCCTCTGCAGAACCCTGCCGCTGCAGATAGTTCGCCATATGATCCGCAACTGCGGTTGCCGCGACGAGTTTCAAATGCTCTTCTGGAGATGCAGTCGGGGCATGATGACAGGCAACGACGGCAATCAATGCATCGGGAAGCTTGTTGTGAGCGATGAACCAGGCACCCAGTTCACAATGATCGGTATGCAAAACATCGCGTTCTCGCTGCAGAAAATCACCAGATTCTTCGAAGTCCAGTGGATCTGCAGCAGCGAAATTCGTTGGAGCAATCACACCGAACAGAGATCGGCCCACATCATGAATCAAACCTGCCGTGAACTCTTCACCCAGGAATCCCAGACTGAATTCTCGATTGATAGACATCGAAATGATGCCTGTCAAAACGGAATGTCGCCACAGGACAAGTTGCATCCAGGCTTCGGCCAGCGGCAGCTTACGCATCGCGCTGCCGAGGCTGGCAGCCAGGATCACATTGCGACAATGAGCGAAGCCCAGGCGGGTGACTGCCTGCTTCAAGTTCATGATCGGTGAACGAGCCGCATAAAAAGCGCTATTGGTAATTCGCAGGATTTCCGTCGCGAGTTTGGGATCGCGCTCAATGACAGACGAAAATTCTTTGATTGAGCAATTTGGATCACGCGCCATGGCCAGCGCCTTGACGGCAATATCGGGCAGCATCTGCCAGCCTGACGTCTGATGCAAAAGCCGAGTCCGTAACTCCTCAGGAGGGCTCATGCGCATCGTCTCGGGTTGGCTCAGAAGGGCTTCCATCGATAACTTCCTTCACCGCGGTAAGCAAAAAGGAACTTCAGGGTCTATCCTGATCTCGTATCGAATCGCATATGTAAAACTTGCGAAATTCATGAGCCGTTCGCTCATGGGGATTGTTCGACTGGCTTGTTGGAGCGATTGCAACGGTTTTGCACGCAATCCAGACTTACGCGTCAATCGGCGAACGAAGAACTTTCAGATGCTTTACTTGAATTCAACGACGAAGGCTCATCCGGCGGAGTAAAGATGGCGACGTTGACTATCGGACGAGGTCCAGCGATGAGGACACAATCTGATCGGCGGTCTTGATCACGCGTGAGTTTGCATCGAAACCCCGTTGAGCCGTCACCAGTGCCGTCATTTCAGAGGTCAGATCGACGTTGGACTGCTCGACCGACTTTTGCTTGACGGCCCCGATTCCATTCGTGCCGGGAATTCCCGTCGTTGGGGTTCCTGATGCCACGGTCGCACTGAAGAGATTGTTCGCTTCCTGATTCAGTCCTGCCGGATTCGGAAAGGTCGTCAGTTGCAGTTGCCCCAGAACCTTGACTTGCCCGCCACTGGTTACGACCGATACCACACCATCGGAACTGATCGACGTCGAAACCGTATCGGACGGAAACGTGATCGGCGGCTGTACGACATCTCCGGTTGACGTGACAAGTTGCCCGAGGGCATCGCGTTGAAACGTACCGTCGCGCGTGTACTTCGTGCTTCCGTCTGCGTGCTGTACAGCAAAGAAGCCGTTTCCGGAAATGAACAGGTCCAGCTCACGGCCAGTGCTTTCCTCGGCCCCCTGTTTAAAGTCTCGCGTGGAAATGTCAGAGACTTTAACGCCGGTCCCGATCTGTTGATTCGGTTGCCCCGTGTACAGCAGGTCCTGAAAATCAACAATGCTCCGCTTGAACGCGGTCGTGTTGGCGTTCGCCATGTTATTGGCGGACGCTTCCAGCGATGTCTGGAAGGCATCCATCGCCGATGACGCGGTAGTCATTCCAGTCATCAACATAGGACAAACTTACGATCGATTGGTGGAATCTGGTACCTCGCTCCAATCTGGATCGAGGCCTCACAGCACGAGTGTCACAACCTGTTTTTCAAGTTTGATCAATCAGCCGGAACGCACTAGCGTCCGGTTTTGACTGTTCCAGCGTCTTGTGGCTGACAAATCACGTCAGCAACCTCGAAGCTGCTTTGATTTAACGTCGAACCAAATCATTCGTTTCGATCACTTCCACCAAACGACACGCACATAAGGTCACAATCCCTACTACTTCGCACCGAACGATTCCGCAAATTAGGACGACATCTCCCGTCACGTAAAATGCAGAGACTGCGTTGAGTCTACCGCCAGCATGAACGCCTTTTGACCGAATTTTGCCCCCAGACTTCTTACCAGCCCGCTAAGACTGCGAAGTTGGGATAAGTCGACCCGGCTGGAACAGTCAGATTTATCGTTACGCCCCGAACAGTCCGATGCTTTTCGAACAGGGGAATTCTGGGATCGTCCAAGTGTGCCCTGAATTTCCTGAAACAGAAGCGTGAGACGTCATACAGACATCGGCAGGACTTGCCGGTTGACTGTTCCAACGGAGCGAGTGACCGTGATTCGAGGCCTTTACAGTGCTGCGAGCGGAATGAATGCAACGGCGTTGCAGCAGGACGCCATTGCGCAGAACCTCAGTCATTCCGTCAAGCCGGGCTACCTTCGTCAACTGGTCCGATTCGATGCTCCCGGTACGACAAACGAGATTCAGGGACCAACGGCAACTGTCCATACGGATCACACTCCGGGAACGATGCAGTTCACGGGACATAAGCTGGACCTGGCACTGGATGGACCGGGTTTCTTCACCATTCAGGGGCCAAACGGGCCAGTATATACCCGCAACGGCGTGTTCCAGATGAATCAGGAAGGGCGCGTTGTGACGATGGACGGACTTCCTGCGATGGGATCAGGCGGCATGATTGACCTGCCACCTGGAACCGCAGAAATCGAAGTTCTTGGAAACGGCGCGGTGATCGCTGACGGAGTGGAAGTGGACCAACTGCGCGTTGTGGCCTTCGAAGACCCCAATGCGTTACAGCGTGTCGGTGCCACGTATTTTCAAGCCCCTGCGAATCTGAAGACGTCAACCGTTTTACCAGATGTCTTTCAGGGATATCGCGAACTGAGCAACTCGACCCAGGTCGAAGAGATGGTGCAGATGATTGCAGGCGTTCGGCACTTTGAAGCGGCCCAACGCGCGTTACGTGCTCTTGGTGACGCCATTGCTTTCAACACGCGACCGCTCAACAGGTAATTTGAATCATGATGAAATCGCTGTATACCGCTGCCACGGGAATGATCGCGAACCAGACGGTCGTCGATACGACGGCCAACAACCTGGCCAACGTCGATACCACCGGCTTCAAACGCAGCGAGGTTCAATTTCAGGATCTGCTCTATCAAACCGTACGTGCTCCTGGGACGCAGGGAGCGACCGGTTACGAAGTTCCCACCGGCATTCAGATCGGTAGCGGTGTTCGTACAGCAGCGATTACAAAAGTCTTCACTCAAGGTGTCGAACAGAATACCGGGAACAATTACGACGTCGCGATCGATGGGCAGGGCTTCTTTCAAGTCCTGTTGCCCAGTGGCGAGTTCGGCTATACGCGCGACGGAAGCTTCAGACCAAATTCAACGGGACAACTGGTCACAGCAGATGGACTGTTGCTGCAACCCCCCATCAACATCCCGAACGACACCCTTTCCATCACGATTGGTACCGATGGCACCGTCTCGGTGATCACCGGCAGCAATTCCGAATCGGTCACGATCGGAAATATCGCGATGACTCGATTTGCCAATCCCAGTGGTTTGTCATCGGAAGGACGCAATCTCTATTCGCAGACCACCGCATCGGGACCTCCACTGCAAGGAATTCCGGGGGCAAACGGTTTCGGTACGTTGCGACAAGGGTTTCTGGAACTTTCCAACGTCCAAGTCGTGAATGAAATGATTGGACTGATTACGGCTCAACGAGCCTTTGAAGCCAGCCAGCGTGCAGTCTTAACAAGTGATGAAATGCTGCGAACCGGAAATGATATGGTGAGGTAATCCAATGCAATCGCTCCTTTCATTCCGCTGCTATTCCGTGATTCTCACCGTCGTCATGACGGGTTCTGGATCATTGTACGCAGCCGAATCATCAACGGTTGTCATCACATTGCGTCCCTCGACAGCCGCTGAAGGTCCTGACGTTTTGGTACGAAACGTCGCAATTGTTGAGAGTCGCAATCCGGTCCTGAAGCGACAGATCGAGCAACTTGACCTGGCAGACTCGCCGTCTGCCGAGGGCTCCACGGTTATCACCGCAAAACTGGTTGAATTCCGGTTGCGCCTGGCGGGTATCGAGTCGAATGCGATCGTGATTCACGGCAAGCAGGCGACGGTCACGAGCCCGTTGCCGCAACGGACCGCCATGATTGAACGAGTCACGTATCCTGACTCAGCATCCGGTCGACGCACGGAAGTCGCCCTGGCCAGGAATCCAGTCCCTGTCAGAACCGGTGCCGGATCGCAGCCGTATCCACTCGTCGCAGAAGCTGATGGACTGGAAGAAGCCATCGTAGCAGCCGCTCGAAAAGTGATTCTCAGTCAGCTCCCCTGGCCCGAAGAGAACGTTTCTGTCCGAATCGGGGCTCCGATGACACGTGAGCTTGCATCTGTCTCAAACAGTTTCTTTCCACAAGGTGAGACACCGTTAGCCTGGAAGTCCTGCTCGTTTGAAGCTCAGTTGAAGGGGTCAGGCCCGGCCATCGGGCGAGTGATTCTCGACGTCACGATTTCATCGCGTGAGCATCCGTCGAAAACGATCCCTGTGACAATGGACGTGCGGCACTTTGAACAAGTCGTCACGACGATCCGACCACTGGCCCGAGGGCGTGCCGTTACCAGAGACGATCTTTGCCTGAGTCGTCGCGATGTGACAGGCTTGGCGGGCTATTGTACTCAGGCGGCTCAGATCGTGGGACGAATTCCCACCAAACCATTGCCTGAACTGCATATTGTCAAAGACGACGATTTTGATGCGGTGACAAGTTCGCAACCTGCAGCTCGGACAGGTGATTTCGCAATTAAACGACAGGACCGTGTAAAACTGGTTTCCAGACAAGCGGGTTTTGAATTCACCATTAGTGCGGAAGCAATGCAAAGCGGTCGCATCGGCGATGTGATTCAAGTCATGAATTCCGCATCCAAGAATATTGTGCCTGGACGAGTTGTCAGCCCCACCGAAGTCGAGATTTTGAATTAGCGTCCACCGAGGCGATCTCGGGGCCAGAGGCAAGTTGAAGGACGACGTAAGGGCTCGAGACGTGCCATAGATCGCTTGAGTTGGAAGGAACCGAATATGAAAACAAACCGACGACAATGGATCATGCTCTGCCTGACACCGGTGGCAGCAGCCCCACTGGTACTGCCGAGTCATCTGCTGGCAGATTCGATCTGGGAACGGCGTGATCAGCGCAGTGGCTACCTGTTCATGGATAACCGGGCACGCAGAGTGGGCGACCTTTTGACCGTCTCGGTCAACGAAAATACGGGTGCGACAAACAAGGAAGAACGAAACCTGAAGAAGGATACCGCCGCTTCGGCGAAGTTGAACCTTGCTGCAAGTGGTGCGGCGGGCGGGACTGGCCGTTCGGCATCAGGTCAGATGAACGGCAGCAACTCATCTGATCGTTCCTTCCAGGGATCGGCCGACTTCGCGAGCGAACGACAATTGGTGGACCAGATGACCGTGACTGTCGTCGACATTCTGCCCAACGGAAATCTGGTGATCGAAGGTTATCGAAAGCGACTGGTTCAGAACGAAGTACGGATGCTGCGGGTTTCCGGAGTGATTCGTCCGAACGATATTGAAACTCCCAACGTCATCGAATCGCGCTTCATCGCAAATTTCAATGTGTCGTACGAAGGATCTGGCGTGGAATCACGCTTTACCAACCAGGGCTGGCTTGGTCGCATTGGCAACAAGGTCTGGCCGTTTTAGCAGTGAATGTTTCTCTATCGTAATTCCTGCGATGGAGTGTTTTACCCGGCAGGTTCCGATGGCTGCCATTCGGAAGGAGACTGCGTGATGTCCGGTTTTCGAAGATTAATCTGTTATCGAACGGCAATCATAGGGATGGTCCTGTCCCTCGGCGCATCATTTAGTCACGCCGAAGTTCGGATCAAAGACATCACGATGGTTGAAGGGGCGCGCGCGAACCAGCTCTATGGAACGGGACTGGTCGTCGGGCTCAATGGAACCGGTGCCAAATCACAGTCGACGCAGCAAATGGCGATCGACATGCTGCGCAAGCTGGAAATGACCACCAAATTGCAGCGTCAGACCCAACTTGACAACGTCTACAAATCGACGAGCATTTCACATGTGATGGTAACGACAGAGATCCCGCCGTTTTCGCGCCGAGGATCTCGTCTGGATCTCGTCGTTTCCATGATGGACGATGGATCAAGCCTGGAAGGGGGAACGTTGCTGTTGACCCCATTGCGCGGTGCGGATGGTCAGGTCTATGCATTGGCACAAGGTAATATCTCGATCGGTGGTTTCCGAGTTCGCAGTAATACGCCTGGCGGGCAGACGAACCATCCGACGAACTCACGAATTCCCGGCGGAGCAATCGTTGAAAAGGAAGCCTTGGGTGAAATCGATCAAGGAGGATTTCTGCGGCTACTGCTGCAGGATGCAGATGCTGCGACGGCAACCCTGATTACCAATGCCATCAATGCCAAGTACCCGCATACAGCCATTACTTTGGATCCGGGCACGATTCAAATTCGGATTCCCCAGAAGCAAAGCCGTTCGGCATCGGAATTCGCGAGTGAAATTGGTCAGATCAAGATCATGCCCGACACCAAGGCGCGGGTGATCATCAATGAGCGAACAGGAACGGTGGTTGTCGGTCACAACGTTCGGATTTCGTCTGTCGCGATTGCACATGGAAATCTGGTCATCAAGCCCAACGTGGGAGCAGCCCCCCTTGCGGGACCGGGCGGTTTGACTGCGTTACCTGGGGAACCTCCATCATTAACCGAATCCATCACCCCGCGAGGCAGTGCTCCGCGCGATCAAGTCGACGACATTTTGGAAGCGATTCGCCCACGTCCCCAAGTGCCTCCGGGCCCATCGGCACTGTTACCCGTTGAACAGACGTTCACTGTGGGTGAACTCGCTCGAGTCCTGAACGCACTCGGAGTTTCACCACGTGACCTGATCGCCATTTTCCAAACCCTAAAGGACTCAGGATCTCTCCACGCAGAGCTGATCGCCAACTGATACCTAATGTTCGGCGCGGCAATGTTCGGCGCGGGTCTCCCGACCCCGCCGAAACGCCCGACCGAAGGTCTCCCAAATACACCAAAGCCCAGGCCATCTGTTTAGCGAAGGTCTCCACTACGAAGGAAACACGATGTCAGCGATTCAAGCCCCGATGTCAAATTCATTGCCACTACCTGAATCTGCTGGCAGCAGCCATTCCTCTTCAGGTAGCCCGCGGTCTCAAGCGACGGCCTCCAAGGTCGGCCATGAGTTCGAAAGCGTGTTTGCATCGACAATGCTTAAGCAGATGCGGCAGTCGCTCGAACCCGGTTCGATGTTTGGACAGGATTCCGGCGACGTTTATGGCGGACTTTTTGACCGGTTCATGGGAGAGCAGATGACCAAAGGGCCGGGCCTGGGGCTGGCGAAAATGGTCGAAGCGTCGGTTGAAAAATTACAAAGAGCGGGATCGCACGCCTCGCCACAGGCACAACCTGCGTCTCCAGTCATGTCCGTTCCCGCAACTGACGCTGCCACGTCACTAGCCATTACAGGGTGATTGCCATGATGGGTCAGGGTAACGAACCAACGATTTCGCCAGCGATGGCGGAACGCGTGAAAGTGCATCTGGATGACGAAGAACGCAGCCTGATTGCTGTGCTGGAGGCTGTGCGTGAATTGCACCGGTCGCTACGTCAATTGGACGGCGCGGCACTGCAGCAGGCTCTACACATGGAATTGGCAGCATTAACGGAAGCCAAACAGTTGCAGGAGCGCAGGCAGAAGCTACGATTCGACGCCGCATCCGAGTTGGGACTTTCTCCTCACGAATTCACGCTGGGGCTACTGGCACGTAAGTCAGGTGGGGAACTGCAGAATTCCGTCATTGCCAGCCGCCAGAAGCTGTCCGAAATGGCAGCAGAGATGGATCGGCTGAATCGCCAGAATCACGCCATGGCAGATCAGTCGACATCAATCATTCGCGGGATCGTCAGTCACTTGACGGGAACAGCGGGGCATGGGGAATCGTATAACGCAGGCGGAGTTCGTGACGAAGCACACGTAGGCTCGCTAGTCAATTGGGGCGGCTGAATTCAGAAGTTTTTAATCTTGCACATTGCCGTACCAAACCTGTGATCCGTGCGATGCAGACTGCAAACCAAGTTGGATCAGGCGATTACTGCTGATCGCCGAAATGAGCTAAATCATGCTGGAAATCTCCATCGCCAACTCGATGCTGCTCGCCTCGCAACGAGGAATGCAGGTCACCGGGAACAATGTGGCGAATGCCAACACTGCTGGCTATCACCGGCAGGTCCTGAAACTTGCCGCGCAACAGCCGATGGAACTCGACGGCCAGTCGTTTGGGCGTGGTGTGGAAATCACCGATATTCATCGCGCCTACAGCGAACAATTGGAAACCGCGATCACAGCCCAGACGACTCGTAATGGCTATGTCGATTCGTTGAAAACGTCACTGACACAATTGCAGTCAAACCTTCCCACCGACGCTTCTTCGATTTCCAGTCTGCTGGGAAACGTCTTCAACGGAATGCAACAGGCGTCGTCACAATTGGGCAACGTCGCATCCCGCAAGATGGTGATTGCAGACGCCACTGTGCTGGCTCAACAGTTCAACACGCTGGCTACCAACATGGACCAGATGAGATCCAGTGTCGACTCCGAGATTAATGCCACGATCGATGGCATCAATCCGTTGCTCAGCCAGATTGCCGACTTGAATACGCAGATTGCGAGCATCAAGGATCAGGGGATTTCTCCGAACGATCTGATTGACACACGTGGCCAGCTAATCAACACCGTCGCAGAGAAGATTCCGATTGAAGTGCAACCAGGTGTGTCGGGGCAAGTGACATTATTGCAGTCGGGGTCGCCACTGGTCATCGGTGGTGATGCACAGAAGTTGCATCTTGCTTTGAATTCGGCGGGGAAGATGGTGGTCAGCACCCAGGGGGGAAAGGTCCCACTGACCATCACCGAAGGAGCCTTGGGGGGACTGCTGGACGTTCGTGATCACCGACTTCCGGATGTCCGCCAGAGTCTGGACACTCTGGCTCGTTCAGTCGCTCAGGCCTTTGACGAAGTTCAATCGACGGGAGTCGGGGTCGACGGCGGATTCACGCAATTGACAGGGCAGCGTTCGGTGCTGGATGTCACCGTCCCACTGAACGTCGCAGGAGCATCGTTTCCTCCGCGTGCAGGATCTTTATTTGTCGCGATGACAAATACCTCGACCGGTCAGAGAACCATGACTGAGGTTCCGATTGATCCAGCGACACAAAGCCTGAACGATGTGGGAGCCGCAATTGGAAGTGCGGTCCCGAACTTACAGGTGTTCGTCAGTAAGGAATCGGGCACGGTAACGCTGCTGGCAGCGCCGGGCTACAAAGTCGACTTCTCAGGTGGAATCGATCAAACTCCGACAACATCGTTTTCAGCCGGAACCACTGCGACCGCAACCACCGGAGGAGAATTCACGGGCAATACGAACGATGCCTATACCTATACATTCCTTTCCAGTGGGACGGTCGGAGTCACACCTGGACTGCAAGCTCGAGTGACCGACAAGTCGGGGAATGTGCTGGGGACATTCAATATTGGACAGGGATACGAAGCGGGCCAGCCGATTGAAGGCCCCAATGGAGTCACACTGGCCTTGAGTGCAGGGGATGTGACTGCGGGCGATTCTCTGACGTCCAAGGTCGTTGGCCAGCCTGACTCGGCCGGGATCCTGACGACGCTCGGTTTGAACACATTTTTCAGTGGAGTTGACGCGGGAACACTCAAGGTCAACAAGCTGTTGACATCGAATCCGAATGCTCTTGCCACATCTCGCACGGGCCTGCCGGGTGACACTTCAAACCTGCAGAGATTTGTCAATCTGCAGGACCAGCAGCGAATGGACTCTGGCAGGGAAACGATGGCATCGTTCTTCAACCAGATGGTAGCCGATGTCGGGACACAGGTCTCGTCACTGGATCAGCAGAGCAGCACCAATCAGGTCCTGACAACGCGGCTTCAAGAGCAGCAGCAGAGTTTGTCGGGTGTAAATATCAACGAAGAAATGCTGAATATCATCAAGTACCAGCAGATGTTTCAATCAGCCGCGAAGTACGTCAGCGCGGTGAATGAAATGTACCAGCAATTGTTCCACTCCATCTGATGAATGAGGCGACGGGCGATCATGCGTGTTTCATCCGATTTTAATTATCAGCAGACGCTGCTCAACATGCAGTCGAGCTTTGAACGGATTGCCAAGCTGCAGATCCAGATCACTTCCGGAAAACGACTGCAGGTTGCCTCAGACGATCCCACCGCCATGGCAATTGTGATGGGAAACAAAGTCCAGGACACGCGATATACAAGTGACATTGCCCAGGTTCAGGATGCCTCATCAAAGTTGCAAACCAGTGTCGACTCCCTGACAAGTGTTCAAGATCTGCTGACAAACGTCAAAAGCCTGGCATTGCAGGCCAATAACGTCACAACCCCCGCTGCTACGAACGCGACCCTGGCAAAGCAGGTGAACACGGCCATCGATCAATTGCTGCAGTTCGCCAATCAGACTCTGCCGGACGGGTCCTTTCTGTTTTCGGGAACGGCGAGCAAGACCACTCCCTTCTCGATCACGTCAACGAATGCGGCAGGTCAGCCGACGGCGATCACTTACAACGGTTCGAATCAGAACTCGGAAGTCATCGTCAGTCACTCCGTGACGGCCAGCACCATGATTTCCGGACAGGAAGTCTTCCAGTCGCGCGTTCGAGCCTCAACTGCATTCATCGGCAATTCAGGTGCGACATCGGGCACAGGAACGGACAATGCCACCGGGCAAGGACAGTTGCTTGTCCAGCATCTGATAACGAGCTACGCAGGAGCATCCGGAGTCGCCGCAGGGACATCTTCGGATGCCAAAGATACCGTGATCGGCGCTGCAGGTGCCAATTCCCTCGTGATCAACGACACCAGTGGGACAGGGACGTCTGGAACCGTCTCATTAAATGGCGGCCCCGCAGTCGCGTTTACGAATCTTGATTCCGATTTGAAAGTCACCGGACCGGCAGGGGAGATTGTTTACCTCAACACCACTGGGATTTCGCCGGGTTTCAGCGGTAGCGTCGATATGACTGCTACTGGTTCTCTGTCCGTTGACGGTGGTACGACGTCGACCCCGATCGATTTCAGCGGAAACCAGATCGTGGTGGATGGTGCGTCAGGAAAAATTACCAACGTCAACAGTACAAACATTCGCCGGGCGGGCACGGACCAGATCGAATACCAGGGGACATCCGATATCTTCCAAACCCTGATCTCACTCCGCGATACGATTGCAAATACGCAGAATCTGTCGGGAAAAGACCGCTCGGCAGTACTGCAGAAGCAGATCGCGGAACTCGATCGATCACAGAACAGTATCGGAGACTCGATCGGTTCCCAATCGGTTCAGGCGCAATCACTCAACAATCTGAAAGATCATCTGACAACATTGCAACTCGGGCTTGGTCAATCGACAGACAGCTTGGAATCAACAGACACCGCAGCGGCCGTTGTGAGTCTGCAGCAGCAGATGAACCTGTACCAGGCGAGCCTGCAGATT
>CAIWEX010000820.1 GCA_903911795.1 uncultured Schlesneria sp. | reverse complement strand
CGATCTCCCTTCAGATGAATGCCCAATCAAAAGATCCCGGACTGTTTCTGGAAGCATTTGCGCGCGGGATGAACGGAGACCCTGTTGGAACGGGGCTCGAACTGCGACGGGAAACGAAGCGCGTCGAACAACAACTGCAGGCTGCAGCCAGCAGCGCCACACGAATGCGTGTCCTGTTATCTCAGCATTACGGCATTGAATTCCCTGCGTTACTGGATTGAAGGTGAATTAATGACAGTTCCAACGACTGATCCTCCCAGCGAGAAATGGTGGGTCGCAAGCGATAAGAAGGCCACCGGTCCTTTTGGGTCGGGTTACGTGATTGCCGCACTTCGGTCGGGAGTAATTTCTCCCGACCAGCTTCTCTGTGACGTTGGCGGCAACATTTGGCATAAGGCCAGAGACTGGCCGCAATTCCGTCCGCACATACCGATACGGACTGAAAACCATCCACGACAATCAAACCCCAAGGGGCGATCAGGCCCACTCGTTTCAGTGGTCCATTCGATTGACTGGATTAAAATTGGTGTCATCTATGGTCTCATTGCCAATCCATTGCTATTTGCATGGGGGATCGCCACTTCGTCCGCGAGCGAATCGATCTTGGCTCCAGACGCCCCGAGCTATCAACTGGAAACGATGATCAGACTGCAGACTCACGTAATGGGCATTGGACTCGCAATTCTCTGGTTACTCAGAGGATGGTGGCTGCACTGCCGCAAATGCCGTGGACTTTGGGTATCGATTGCCGCGTGTATCGCCACTCATGCGTGCCTTGCCGTAATCCTGATCTTTTCGGTGGTATTCGCTCTGGCAACAGCCGGACAACCTACACGTGAGACAACAGAGGTTCATTTTGCCTCAGATTTAGTATCGTACGGCATTACGTTTCTGGAATACGTTTTTCAAAACGTGCTCGTCATCATGCTTTGGAAAAGCAGAAAGTCGATCCTTTGGAACGATGGTTCGTTCAAGTAGCATCATGGCGGGCTTCTCAACTCGTCAGTGAGCGCACTCCTCACATCTAACGCCTTCGAGACCTACTGTCCATCGCGGCGTGCGGCTTGTTCACTTGTATCATTGTGGCCGATCGTTGTGATTGGCCAAGACATTTTCGGACAGCTGAGTGGATTGCCAGTGACCTGTCAAACTCTAAATCTTTCCTAGAGGACGGCGCTTGACCAAACCGATTCGTGGATGTATTCCATCACCCAATGTCATCACAATGCTCAGGTGAATTCTATGTTGCGCCAAGAAACTGCCATCTCACCTCGGACCGAGCTTCCTTATACGCCGGAGGCTGTCAATGCCCTGCGTGAGAGCGAACGGAGGTTTCGCGCGATCTCTGCTTATACCTACGATTGGGAGAGTTGGCACGGACCGAACGGGCGGCTGTTGTGGGTCAACGATGCTGTCGTTCGCATCACGGGGTATTCGGTTAAGCAATGCATGGAAATGGAACAGTACCCGCTGCCGATCGTCTGCGAAGCCGACCGCTCCCGGATCGAGGAAATTCTGCGTCTGGCCTCGGAGGGAATTCCGGGAAACGATGTTGAATTCCGAATCTCGACGCAGCAGGGGCGAGAGTGCTGGGGGGGATTTCTTGGCAATCGATCGCCGACGACGATGGGGTCAACATGGGCTTCAGGACCAGTGTCCGTGATATTGCCGACCGTAAGCGAATGGAACAGCAGATTCGGAATTACAATGAGAACATGGAGCAACTCGTACAGGAGCGGACAGCACGACTTATGGAACTTGAAGAACGCCAGGCCAAAGTGGAACGCTTGGCGGCGCTCGGTCAACTGGCTGCCGGGGTGGCCCACGAAATCAACAATCCGCTGGCAGGACTGCGAAACGCCATCGAACTGGTGCGTGACTCTCTGCCAGCGGGGTTTGCCGACGCGGACCTGCTAGGCATGGTGCAGTCCGAAATTGACCGCATTGGGGGAATTGTCCGGCAGCTATACCAGTTACACCGGCCGCAGCCCGTGTCAGACCGTTGTGTTGATCTTACGAACGTCACGCTGCAGACGATTCAATTGTTGTCGGCCGCCTGTCGCCGTCATCGCGTTACGATTCAAGTCCAGGGAAATGAGCGTCAGCCGGTCCTGGCACGCCTGCCTGATGGCGAACTAAAACAGGTTTTGTATAACATTCTGCTGAATGCAGTTCAGGCCTCACCAGAAGGAGGACAGATCGACGTAATGATTGCGGCCCGCGACCGCGAAGTTGTAATCGGGGTAACGGATCACGGTATGGGAATTCCCGCTGACATCCTCCGAAAAATTTTCGACCCGTTCTTCACCACCAAGCACGGGACGCTAGAGACCGGAATGGGGCTCGGGTTGAGTGTGTCGCAGAGTCTGGTTCAGGCGCTGGGGGGCCACATTGAGGTACATTCGGTAGTCGGGCGGCGCACCACGTTTACGGTCACATTGCCACGAGGCTGGGTCGCCAGCGATGGAGCGATCTCCTTGCCAGAGTCAGCATGTGACGCAGGCAACGGCAAGGGGGAATTGTAATGCCTCAGGGAGATCACGGCCGAATTCTACTGGCGGATGACGAACCGCTGTATCTGCGGACTACAGCGGAATTGTTGCGGAGGATTGGCTTCGATTGTCGGACCGCGGTTGATGCCGAAGGAGCCGTGCGACTGCTTTCTCGGGAACCGTTCGACTTGATGATCGTCGACCTGAATATGCCAGGAAATCTCGATCTGGAACTGCTGAACGCCGGCCGCCGCGACTATCCAGACGTTCCCATAATCGTAGTGACCGGAGCTCCGTCATTGCGCAGTGCGATCGACAGCGTTCGATTGCGGATTGCTGACTACCTGCTGAAACCGGTGAAATTTGAAGACCTTGTTTCCAGTGTCCGCCGTACTTTGACTGGGCGTATATTCGGCGACCGTGGCTTACCGTTTCCGCGGAGCCAGATTGCGGATGGACTCTCATTGGCATCAGAGGCTGTGCCGATCGAACAACGACTGCTGGGAGAATCACAGCCGTTGCGGGACTTGCTCGATCTGGTACGGCGAGCGGCCCCTTCGGATGCCAGCGTGCTGATCACCGGTGAAAGCGGCACCGGAAAGGAGCTTGTCGCTCAGGCATTGCACTACGCGAGCGGGCGGAAATCCGCCCCGTTTGTAACAATCGACTGCACTGCGATTCCCGAGTCGTTATTTGAGTCCGTGTTGTTCGGCCATGCCAAAGGGGCGTTCACGGGTGCCTTGGCGGATCAACCTGGCCTGCTGAAAGGTGCCACTGGTGGGACCGTGTTTCTTGATGAAATTGGCGAACTACCTTCGTCGTCACAGTCCAAATTGCTCCGGCTAATCCAGCATTCGACCTTCACTCCGGTCGGCCAAGCGAATCCGGTTTCTATCGATGTCCGTTTTGTCGCAGCAACGAATCGCGATCTGGAAGACGAAGTGCGACGCGAACGGTTTCGTCTCGACCTGTTTTATCGTCTTGCTGTCGTTCCGATTGTAGTGCCACCACTGCGTAACCGAGCTGAAGATGTGGTCATACTCGCTAGGCACTTTCTTCACCTGTTCCAGGCTAGCCGCGGCGGAGTCGCGAGTGAGTTTTCGCCCGACGCGATCGCGTATCTCCGAAACTATCCGTGGCCCGGTAATATTCGCGAACTGCGGAATGTCGTAGAACGCGCGGTCACGTTGGCCCGGGGGCCGATGATCGAACGTGACGATCTCCCAGCCGCACTGATTCGCGGCGCTGGAAATTCTACGCGACATGAGACCACCGGTCGTCTGCCATCGTGCCGGACTCAAACACTGGATCAGGCCGATCGTGAGTACCTCGTTGAACTGCTGCGGACGAGCGGGGGTAACATCAGCCAGGCCGCAGTCGCCGCAGGCGTGACGCGCCAAGGGCTTTACAAACTGCTTCAAAAGTACGGCATCACACCGGCTGAATTCCGTGCCTAAAACGCAGGGAGATTCAACTCAATTGGCGCCGCGGTACAGCGCCAACTTGCGGAGACACTGTCGCCGCCGCTTGAAAAAACAACGTAACTGATTGTGGCTTAATGTGACGGAACGATCCGCAATTTCTTCGCGTCACCTCTGGTTAACGGCCGGCCAGTCTGTGCCGGACTTCCGGCATGACTTGCAAATGCCGTAACGCTCGAAAATACAGTGCTTTGCTACCCTCCAAGCGAATTTCTCAGATTCAACGTTTTGTCCGGTATGGGAGATGCTTTGCACTTATAGAAAGTGCGCGACGTCAGTTTGCTGCCCGCGCTCGTCGAACCTAAAAACAATTGCATCCTCGGAGATTCTGAATGAGAGCAACATCCCTGCCCCGTCGAGCCGTTCTGAATGCCGTCCTAACGCTCACAAGCGTCGCCGCACTATCGTCGTCGGCCAATGCGAGCGGGATCCTTCGGCGTATATTCGGCGGACATTGTTGCCAGCCGCAGAACGTTGTCACGGCACCATCAACGCAACACCAGTCGTTCTCATATGAACCTGG
>CAIWEX010000819.1 GCA_903911795.1 uncultured Schlesneria sp. | reverse complement strand
CCGGTAAAAGCCTTCCAGGCTCTTGCCCGTTTCGGCAATGCGTTCGTCGCTGAAGTCGATCGGGCTACGGTAATGAGTCGCCAGCAGGAAGAACCGGATCGTCTCCGGATCGTGCTTGGCAAATAATTCTTTAACGGACGCTGCCCCCTTGGAGCCAGCGAGCTTGTTGGCTTCCTGAGCTTCCTTGGCAGCCATGTCGACCGGCTTGTCGCCGAGTTTATCGTGACCGCCGCCAACTTTGCCCGGTGCACCACTCGCCTGCATCAGACCGTTATGCAGCCAATAGCGGGCGAACGGCTTTCCGGTACAGCTTTCAGACTGAGCCAATTCGTTTTCGTGATGCGGAAACATCAGATCGAGGCCACCGCCGTGGATATCGATCGAGTCACCCAGGATCTTCTTAGCCATCGCCGAACATTCGATGTGCCAACCTGGACGTCCCGGACCCCAGGGACTTTCCCAGGCGGGTTCGCCGGGCTTGGAACCTTTCCACAGGGCAAAGTCCGCAGGATGGTGCTTGCCGCCATGCGTTTCCGCTCGAGTCCCCGCGAGCATCTCGGTCAGGCTGCGTCCGCTCAGCTTTCCATAGTCTTCATCTTTTGTGCAATCGAAATAGACGTCCCCATCCAGAGGATAGGCATACCCCTTTTCAATCAGCGTGCTGATGATGTCCTGCATTTCCTGAATGTGCTGAGTCGCATACGGGAAATGATCGATCCCGTCGACCGCCATCGTTTTCAGGTTGTCGAAGTAGTCCTGCGTCATCTCTTTGGCGAGAGCTTCGACAGTCATCTTCTTTTCGTTCGCACGGTTGATCAGCTTGTCATCAACATCGGTGATGTTGACGACCCAGGTGACCTTGTAACCGCAGTACGTCAGATACCGTTTGACCGTATCGAAGATGACCGGGCCGACCATGTGCCCGATGTGGGCTGGTTTATAGACCGTCGGTCCGCACAGGTACATTTTTACCTGTCCCGGTTCGACCGTTTGAAAATCTTCCTTCTGGCGAGACAACGTGTTGTAAACGCGAAGTGGCATAGCTCCGTCTTCCCTGTTGACGAAAAAGGTCCTGAATCTGGTCACCGCTTTATGAATCAGACGCTGCGTCCAAGCAGCACCACGGCATCGGCATCAATCGCTTCCAGTCGGCCTATGGGACCGACCTTTTCTCCTGTTTTAGCCTTCACATTCACCCGGTCGGCAGCGATCTCCAGCATCGCAGCAATCGACTCGGCAATCGTTCGCTTGTGGACAGAGAGTTTAGGGCGTTCGGCATGAATCGTACAATCCAGATTCACGACACTCCAACCCCGCTCCTGAACGGCTCGCACTGCAGCCTGCAGAAAGACTTTCGAGTCGGCTCCGTGCCACTGCGGGTCCGTATTCGGAAACCATTCACCAATGTCCCCTAATCCCGCAGCTCCCAGGATTGCATCGGTCACAGCATGCAGCAGCACGTCGGCATCACTGTGCCCATCCAGCCCAAATTCAAATTCGATCGCGACGCCACCCAGAATCAGGGGACGGCCCACAACCAGTCGGTGTCGATCGTGCCCCAATCCCACTCGATACTCAGACAACGACATTGGATTTCTCGAATCTCGAACGGTAACCGACTGATGTCACAGACGTCTTCGGGTGCGACATTACTGTCGCCCGAGCGCGGATAATAGCTGCGGTCTCACAACGTGACAATTGGATGATTGAAGGTGAGCGATTTGCCGGAATTCCTCCAAAGGCTGGACCGCGAAATCAAATTGACACGATTGGGTCTCGTTCCTAGAGTCCAAGCCATCCCCCTGTTTTTTCATTTTCACGTCGTTTCACGGAAGAGTCCGCGTGCCGTTACACGTTCACCGCATCACGATGTACCGATGGCTGCCAACTCTGGCAGTCCTGCTGGCATTGTTGATTTCTGGCGGATGTTCGTTGTTTCCCAGCGGAGATCCAGTGAAATCGGTCCAGTTACACCGACCATCGCTTCCCCCGATCCATGCGTCGCGTGAGGCCATTCAACTGGAAGTTTTCTTTGTGGACCGTCCTGCCGATGACCCGCTGCTGGGACAGACGTTGTGGCGTGAAGTTGACCAGATCGCGGCAATTCCTGCCGAAACTCGCGAAATCCTGCACAAAAATGGATTTCAGATCGGACATTCCGGTTCCAGCCCCCCGCAGGCCATTCAAACGCTGCTCGGACTGGTCGCGGATGCAGGATCGAGTGACAACATCAGCGGAAAACCGATGGTAGGCCTGCGAAAATCCCTGCCGCCGGGAATTGAAACGGAACTCCAGGCCAGCGACGCCCGCGAACGATGCCGTGTTTACATTACGGACGCAACAGGCGAAAAGCCCTACGAATTTGACAACGCTCGATGCGTCTTCCGGATGAAGTCAGCCCGATTGCGGGACGGTTGGATCAAGATCGATTTTCAACCCGAAATCCATCACGGTGAATTGAAAGCTCGACATACCCCCACCGATGAAGGCTGGACCTACCAGAATCGACAGAAAATCGATGTCCGCAATGCCCAGCAATTCAGCCTGACGATGAACGTCGGTGAAATTGCCGTGATTACAGCGACCAATGATCAGCCCGAGTCGATGGGTGATCTCTTTTTCCGACGTGACGACGACGGCGGAATGAAACAGCGTCTGCTGATCGTTCGCGTCGCGGACTGCGGAAAAGGTGCGACGACCTATTGAGCCACGCAGTGGTTGAGTCACATTCCGGTAAATATATCAGGCGGATCGGGAGGGCGAGGCGGCGAGGCTCCCGCCGAGCCGTCTTTCGATTGATCACGTTTGTTGCCGCCACGCGGGGGATTGAAATCTGCTCGTGGTCGAATCACGTCGACACGACGATGCGATTTCTCATTAACTCCAAAGGAGTTACGTCATATAGCCCAGGATTGATCAGTCAGTCTTGTACCCCAACGGGGTTCCGTCTCCGGATGAAGTAACTCTGAGGGTTGGACATAACCCCTTCGAAATAAAATAGATATCAACATTCACCGCATGACGTTCGTGGGTTCGAGAACACAGAAAAACTGTGAACCATTGGGCATTTGCGACTACCTTGGGAACCCGCCAAAGAAACCGCTGCCTGAAACTTCTTGTGCTGCGCACCCAGCTTGAAGCAAGCTGGGCCACCCAAAGCTGGAATCCATCATCGTTCGGGACAGGTGCCTCGCAGAGACAAATTGATTAGACTAACTTCTCTCGGCGGACGACCGGTTCGGCCCGGTCTTTTTCAGAACTGTTTCACGATCTTGAGATTGAATTCAATATGGCAGATTTGCAGACACAACTGCTGGTCCTGGGTGGTGGTCCTGGCGGATATCCCGCAGCGTTCGAAGCCGCAGATCACGGCATGCAGGTGACACTGGTCGATGAAGGGGCACAGCCTGGCGGCGTCTGCTTGAACCGAGGCTGCATTCCTTCCAAAGCCCTGCTGCACATCGCCAAGCTCATCAACGAAACTCGTGAATCCGCTGAACAGGGTCTGTCGTTTGGTCCGCCCAAGATCGACCTCAACAAACTACGCGAATGGAAAAACAACGGTGTCGTCGGGAAACTGGTCGGTGGGATTCGCACCCTCTGCCAGGCCCGCGGGGTCAATCTGATCGGAGCCCGCGGAACATTTCTCGACGCCAATACGATTGAACTGAAGTATCCCGACGGCAAGACCGACCGCCTGACTTTTGAAAAGGCGATTATTGCTACGGGTTCGTCGCCCGCAGTACCGCCAGTCTTTCAGCTAGGCGATCCGCGCGTGATGGATTCGACCGGAGCATTGGAACTGGCCGACATTCCCGGTTCGTTGCTTGTCGTCGGCGGCGGTTACATCGGGTTGGAAATGGGGACTGTTTACGCGGCACTCGGTTCCAAGGTCACGGTCGTCGAATTGACACCTGGTTTGCTGCCCGGAGCCGATCGTGACTTGGTTCGCCCACTGCAGAAGCGATTGGAAAAGCAGTTTGCCGCGATTCATTTGAACACGAAGGTGGATGGGCTGAAGGCCACCAAGGCAGGAATCGAAGCAACGTTGACTGGCGAAGGGGTGACCCCGAAGCAGACCTTCGACCGAGTCTTGATCTCGATCGGACGCCGTCCGAACAGTAAGGGATTTGGCCTCGAAGCTACCGGTGTGGCCCTCGATGAGAAGGGTTTCATCAAGGTCGATGGGCAGCGCCGAACAAACGTTCCACATCTGTATGCCATCGGTGACATCGCTGGAGAACCGATGCTCGCCCATAAGGCGACCCGCGAAGCGAAGGTGGCCGTCGAAGCCATGAACGGGGGCCCGGCCGAGTTTGACAATATCGCCATTCCCGCCGTCGTCTTCACCGATCCCGAAGTCGCCTGGGTAGGCCTGATGGAACAGGAAGCGGCCGCCCGGAATCGCGAAGTCAAAGTTGTGAAATTCTCTTGGGGAGCATCGGGCCGGGCGATCACGCTGGCCCGCAGCGAAGGACTGACCAAGCTGATCGTCGACCCGCAAACGGAACGAGTCCTCGGCGTCGGCCTGGTCGGTGTCGGTGCTGGAGAAATGATCGCCGAAGCGGCACTGGCTGTTGAAACCGCCGCAGTTGCTCGGGATGTCGCTGAAACAATTCACGCTCACCCGACACTCAGCGAAACCCTGATGGAAGCCGCTGAAAGCGTGTACGGACAAGCGACTCATGCCTATCGCCCCAAGCGATAGGTAGACTGAGTGGCGGGGCGCATTGCGGCGATCCCGCCACCCGGTCCAATATCGAATTGGCTGCAGCTTATTCGGAATCGAGTTGAAACAGAGATCGCAGCGGAATCCGTGTCAGTTTTCCCTGGCCGAATTGCAGTTGAAGTTTCGCCAGCCGTTCTTCGGT
>CAIWEX010000818.1 GCA_903911795.1 uncultured Schlesneria sp. | reverse complement strand
CTGTTGTGCGATGTCTTCCAATGTGGCGACGCTCGTTCCTTTTTCTCCGCAATCGCCCAACAGAAACACTAATTTCCGGCTAAACGCATTGAATTTCGCCTTGATTATCCCTTGAGAAATTCCATCATAAACACGCTCCAGAGGGTCATTTTCACCATTCCCATTCGCCTCTTTAAGCTGAAGCTCCGAAATTCGGCGGGCGAGCTTAGACTCATCCTTGATCGACTCCAGCTTTGTCGTCTCAGTGTCGACGGCGTCTTGTACCGTTTTGCCATCGTGGTAGTAGCAGATGCCGACCCGCACGTCACCCGTCGTCTGTTTGGTGACAATCGACTCTGCAATCTTCTGCACAATCCGAGCAACAACCTTAAAGGCGATGCGCATGCTTCCCGTGTCGTCAATTACGAACAGAATCTCTGTATCAGCCGCTTCGCTGGCCAGCGTTTCGAGTCGACTTTGTTCCACTTCAATTCGATCGTTGATGCGGCCGTCCGACAGAATGCCACCAACTTCATACAGATTGTTGGTCTTGCCTCTGGTATCAATCCATGTGTCAGCGTTCTCGCGCCCCTTCCCCTGGGCTCCCTTTGGGTCGAGGAGCAGGTGGAAACGCATGGCATCCTTGGCCAAAGACATCACCCTCCCTCGCGACCGAGGATCTGGTTCCTGAACCGATTCAATTGAGTCGCCGCGCGCGAACGAGACGGCATCTTTGGGCGTGAGAAACATGCGGCCCACTTCCTGTAATCGTGAGGGGTAGCTCTCCCGGTCCCATTGCAGACATTCCCGGGTGGACCACATCGCCAATCGATTTCGAGGAACCCAACCAAACACATTTTCACGCAATTGCGCATCTGGCGTGGTGGAGGCCATCTGAGCCGGATCAGGAGACACCAAGACCCAGTCTCCATATTCCGCGTAGACGAATAAAAGCCTGTAAAGTTCCAATGGGGCCGAAACGGGCAACGCGGGCAGCGATTGTAACTGAGTGACGACATCGGGCGGGGACAAACGAGGCTGAACGAGTTCAATCTTTCCTCCAACTCCGCGGAACACGATGACGCATTTTTTTTGGACCAGGGTTTCCGGATCGCGTTCGGCCTCCAAACGATCAGTCAGATAGCGACGCGGGACCCATCCGCGAATCGATTTGATCCTGTCGGGAACATCGCGATCAGCCACGCATACGAGCGCCCAATCGGAGTTGCGGGAACGTTCAGACGGGTCAAGGCGATAGCGCGTCCCTGCCTTTTCGGGGAATCCGTCTGCCAGTTCCACATTTTCGAGATAGCTCAAGCTGCCTATGATCGGGCTTTGCACGTCCCGACTCTGATAGAGAGGTGCGCCGTGAATTAGACACCGTCGTGCCGACGGAACCAGATTGCTTGGCGCCATCAGGATTTTCTGAGGCGTCGGAGTTGGTAGTTCCGCCCCGGCTGCAACCGTCGATGTCGTCCATGTCCCGAGCCAGTAAGCTGCCAGGATCGTTCGGCACAAGATCACTATCGTTGATTGTCGGCGGAAATCAGTCATTACGGTTCATTCCCTGAGAGAGAGACGGTACGAGCAAGCTCATCGCGCGAGTGGGATGCCAAAACAAAGACGGTCCTCCATCCAGAGCTGAAACCGTGTTTGGGCGAGCCGCAATGAGACTTGATTGTCATGATTAACCTCCAATAACAGGAACATTCCAGACTTTTTGCGCGTAAACTCTACCCAACGCGTCGTAAAATCCGCAGGCAGTGATTTCCCGTCATTGACGATGCAGACGTGCACCGGCATTTTTACATTGTCCCAGCCTTTCAGATCCGGAGCGGTACACTCTCCTCCACCGACCAGCACAAGTTGGTGCTTCTTCTGTTTTGGGACGGTTCGGAAGAACGACGGCAGCTCGCTCGGAATTGACTCGAGACGAGGCAGCTTGTCCCCGTGAATTTCCAAACCCTTCTTGAGCGAATCGAATTTCGCCTGAACCTCTGTCAGCGTCTTAGGGGGGGGATTCGAGGTCGGAATTTCGAGGAGTTCTCCTCCACGGGAAATATCGATCGCCAGAAATTCTTCCTGCGTCTCAACACGGTAGTTGTGATACGTATACAAAGACATCAACTGATCAAACAGAAAATCAATGCGAGTTCCTGCGTCCACAGAGATCGG
>CAIWEX010000817.1 GCA_903911795.1 uncultured Schlesneria sp. | reverse complement strand
CTGGCCCACTTGGGCCGCAAGATTGAAACCTCCAGTGTTTCTGAAAAACACTCCGTGTCGGTCGATTTGGCATTGGTACCGACGTGATGTTCCTCAGGAACCGGGGGTCGGAGCGAAGCTTCGACCCCCGGATCGAAGAACGCGCCGACACAAAGCATCCTGAAGGGATGCCAGATCGCGTCATACCGAATGGATTCGCAGGCTCGAGAGTGTGTAACCCAAGAGTACACTCAACTGGGATTTGAGGGACGACGATCAAAAATCGACGTGTACCGATTTGATTTTAGCCGTGAAGTTGAGTTTTCTGGCATCCCTTCAGGATGCGTTTACCAGGGAGTTTCCGTTCCGGGGGTTTCCGCTTCGCTGCAACCCCCGGCTACGCTCTGGGATCGCTTCGCGATCAAGAATATAGGTCGTTTGAAACAACTCGTGCTACCAGCAGACGACGACCTCAAACCTCACGATTTCAGCGACAAATATCGTTACCCGCAATGCGTGGCACTGCGCAACTCCCAAGCCACGAATCAACACGAATGCTTCATGATCCGATATCGCCTGTTGCCACCACACTTTCTGGTAACTGTTCATGATGGATATGAAATCGCATCTTTGAGGGACCAATTCCCCGGAAGATCGAGGTCGCGCAATTGAAATCGCTTCCATTGCTCGGGAGTGACATCCAAGACAAACAGTTTGTGCGCGTTGTCCGTCCCCGTATCAATTCCAAAATCAATTGGTTCAAGTGATTCATCGTTTCGATCGCCGATGAGTTCGTTGATTTCAACAAATCGAATCTCCCGGTCATCCGCATTCGTGGGCAGGTAGTAAACAGCCACGATTCCTGGGTCCGTCTGGAGATGTTGATGCGCATACCAAGCGGCCATTGAATCACGATCAAACAGCGTTGCAGACATCTATCTACTCCGTGTTGCGTCAAGTAAGAAGCTCTTCGGGAACAAAAAAACAGCCCGAACGAACCGTCTTTCCATTTTAGAAATGTCTGTCATGCATGCAACAAGTTATTCGGCATAAAATACGGCCAACCAGATCGTCGGCTCATTCGGTGTTGTCCATTCCACGCGATGCCGACGATGAGCCGGGATGTTTACGAAGTCGCCCGCCGTCAACTCGATAACGTCATCTTCGAATCGTAGACGCGCCGCTCCCTTCAGGACGATGACCCATTCGTGCTCGTTCTGGTCATACCAGAAGCCGTCGGGCGAGGCATGACCGTGCGAGACGATGCGTTCGATTCGTACGTTGGCGGAATCAAGCAGCGTGGCGAAAACCTCGGTCGGCAGATCTGGTGGAAGATCGGAGAAGAGATTCTTGCAGGTGCCTCTGTCGACAGTCATGGACGTGCGTCCTTAAAAACATCTATCTTCGTCTACAATATCCGCAGGCCTTTGGGCAGCGATTCTCCAAAGATCAGAGCCTGGTCTTCGGATTCCAGGGTTCCGACTTCGCGAACCAGTTGGCGATATCGCTTGGGGGCCGAGACCTTGTCCATCCAGGCTTCAACGCTGTTGACAGTACTGCCGTCGATATCGCGGTAACGATCACCCGTCTTCCGACTCAGTTGCATCACGGCGAATGTGGCCAATGATTCTGTGGTTGCCGTCTGCATCAGGCCGATCAGCCAACGGGTCACAATGTCGGGAGCGACGACTCCGTTGAGCGGACCATAGACCAGACGTCGTGCACCAACGCGACCTAGAGCCCAGAATGCGGCCGAATGCAGTTGCGCAAATCGATCACGGCGCAGGATGTCGAGCAGCAGGTCACCGATTTCATGTTTAAGTGACAGCGGCAACAGTTCACAGGCTCCGAGAAGTCGCAGGATCTCGGCAGATTCATGCGGGTTGCTGCCAAAGTCACTCCCTTTGCCACCGCCTGTCTGACGGAGTCCGTGTCGAACGGATCCGGTGAGCGGATTGGCCAGGGCCAGTTGCTGACCGGCTGTCAGTCCACCCGCAATTCTGCGCCAGAGAATCAATGACTCCGCCCGACACGCGGGTGTTGGAAAGGCCTGTTTTCCATGAAGCAGCTTCCAGGTCTCTGCCACACGCCAGTCATCAACTGCCAGTCCGTAGCCGGGTCGCAGCGAGAAACCCGCCAGGTTCAGCCAGCGGGCTTCGTGCTGAGCACTCAACCGGCGGCCTGGTTCGATTTCAATCAACGATTCCCAAAGCTGACGCAACAGGGTCGTTGGCCATTCGTCGCGATTCATTCCCAGCGTCTCGGTCAGTCGCTTCATCAGCAATGCCGGGTCTCCCTGGCGTGGTGTAAACGTCTGTTCGATCACGACTCGTGCAGACTCGCGAACCGCGTCGTCGAAGACTCCTTGACGTTCGGCGATTGCTTCATGAGCGGCGATATCCGTATGAGTCGCTGAGCGGACATCGAATAGCAGTTTCCAGGATCGCTTACCGTCAACTTCCGTACACCACAGGTCGAGTGTCCCGATTTCTGTCAGCTTGGCCTTCAGAATGACCGAGACCGTAGCCGCTTCTTTCGATTTGCCTGTTTTGAGGACAGTCCGGATTGGCGGCAGCGACTTGATTTGCTCAGGATCAACGTCGACCAATTCACCTGGCTTGTCGGTTAATCGCGTGCTGGAGACATACAGCGGGAACTCGATCGGCTGGGACACCAGCAATTGAAACTGCTGCTGTGTCAGATCGATTTCGTGCCCCGGTTCGATCCCCGCAGGAAGTAGGCACAACGCGCGATGTGTGGTTTCAGACTGAGCATCGACGCCGATGTAGTAGGTCCGTGCCAACCCTGCGGAGATTCGGACTCCTTCACCACGCCGGACCATTCCGTAGTAAGCCGCGCCGCGTGCCACGGCCAGATCGAGACGTTCATTTTCCAAGACGATCGGAGTCCACGTGGGATCACCCTGTCGAAACCATTTCTCCAGAGCGGCGATCAGACGCTGCTGCAGTAACGGTGATGCGAACACGCCTCCGTTAAACAGAACGATATCCGGTCGCGCCGGGTCGATCGACGAGGATGCCGATTCCGCTTGATCCTCCATCGCCACGAATCGATGTGCCGTCAAAAACTGAGCGAGGTACTTCGTAATCGCGGCATCTGGGGCATACGGCAGACCAAACTCCTGAAAGCCGGATTGCGAAGTAATCGGTTTTGCGTCGAGCGGAACGTCTGGAAAGAAACCGTCGATCAAAACCGATTGAATTTCCTCCCGTGTTACTGAGACCTGCAATCCACCACCGATCAATCGCGAGCCGCTTCCCGGCAAAGTCAACGTCCATTTTTCCGGTGCGTCAGCACCCATCAGGACTTCTTTCAATTGGCGACAACTGCGCACCAGAACACTCCATTGGCGAGGCTCCAGTCGTCCATCACCTTTCAGGCGACGTTCCAGAAAATGAGCCAGCGCCAGGTCGAAGTTGTCACCTCCCAGGATCAGGTGATCACCGACGGCGACTCGATGGAATTGAACAATCCCATCACTCCCCTTGCGGACTCGAATCAGAGTGAAGTCGGTTGTTCCCCCGCCCACATCGCAGACAAGAATCTTTTGCCCGGGCGAAACTTGTTGATCCCATGTCTGAGCATGCTTATCAATCCAGGCATAGAACGCCGCCTGCGGTTCTTCGATCAGGACCACTCGATTCAGCCCGGCTTGTCGAGCGGCTTTGACTGTGAGTTCGCGAGCCACTTCATCGAAGGATGCCGGAAGTGTCAGTACGAAATCCTGATCGGCCAGCGGGTGCTCGGGAAATTTCGCATCCCAGGCTTCACGGTACTGTTGCAGATACCGCGCACTGACGGTGACAGGTGACAAGCGTTCGACGTCTTCAGCCCCCTGCCACGGGAGCAGGTCGGCGGTCCGATCGACGCCGTTATGACAGAGCCATGATTTGGCAGATCCGATCATCCGGCCGGGAACCTGGGTTCCATGATCCCTCGCAAAATGTCCGACGAAATATCCTCCGTCCGAATTCTGCCAGGGCATCTGAATCGAGCCGACAGGAAATTCGCCCGCAGCAGGCTGGTAATGGAACGAGGGAAGCGTATCGCGTGCTTCGATCTGGCCAGGGGCGACCACTTGCGGGACTGAAAACGTATGGATCTGCCGGGGCGTCTCACTGGAATCCACATACGCCATCGCGGAATTGGTTGTTCCCAAATCGAGTCCAACGACGAATCGACTGAGGTCTGGTGCATCTGAACTGGTCATCGTGCGTCAATTGTCCTGGCGCGGTTATTGAGGAATGCGGTCTTCATTGGGTGGCAGTAATGGGTTTCAAAGTGCGATCGGTGGCACACAACGCGGGTAACGTTAGCGGGGGCCGGTGCCTGAAAGTCGTGGTTCGCTCCGCGAACCAACGCTGCATTTTCTTATGACAACTCAATTATTCGTCTCGTCCTCAGATGTCTTGTCAACCAGGAAGCGTCGGTTCGCGGAGCGAACCACGACTATCTCACGGATTCACGCTGTGCTTCGCCTTTGGCACAGAGTTTCTTGCCACAATTCGAAAATCCCTGACCGTGGATGTACTATACGACCTTTCCCTGTGACTCATCAAAGCACTCGCTCATCCTTTGTGAGGATCCCCATGCACGTTTCGATCCGTTCGTTCATGATCATCGCCCTGTTTGCATCCGGTGGATTTGCCCAAGATGTCAAAGCCCGGGGAACCATTGTTGACGCGGACACAGGAAAACCAGTAGCAGCCCGGATTTACATTCAGGGGGCGGACGGCAAATGGTACTTCCCCAAGTCCGATGATGCGAACGGCACTGCCATCGAATACAAGCGACAGGTCGGGACCAGCAGCGTCGAACAGCATGTGACTCTGTCAGCTCATCCGTTCGTCGTCGACCTGCCGCCGGGGAAGTACACACTCCTGGTCGAACGAGGAAAGGAATACTTACCCTTCGAAAAGGTGATTGAGATTCCGAATCTTCCGGCACCGATTCAGATCGAAATCCGGCGCTGGACGAATATGGTCAGTCACGGTTGGTATTCGGGCGATGTCCACGCGCATCGTCCGCTGTCGGAGATGCCGAATCTGGTGATGGCGGAAGACTTGAACGTTGCGATGCCCTTATCACATTGGGTGACAGCGGCAGAAACCAGTCCCGTCAGCGGAAACCGCGTGAAAGAACCCGCTCCCAAGCCCGCATGGATTCCTGTCGATGCGACACACGGAATTTATCCGCTGAATACCGAATACGAGATTTTCACCGTCGGGGGCAAGTCGCACACATTGGGAGCGGTCCTGATCTGCGGTCAGAAGTCAGTGATCGATCAGGGGGTTCCCCCCGTCCGGCGAATTGCCGAGCGAGCCCATGCGGAAGGGGCGTTTCTGGATCTGGAAAAGCATTCATGGGCCTGGTCGCCGATGATCGTGCCACTGATGAAAGTCGATCTGTTTGAACTGTCGAACAATCATTGCTGGCGCACCCCGTTTGGCTTTTCGGCTTGGACAGTCGATGCCGCTCCGAAATCGATGAACCTCGAAATGACCGACAAAGGATTCACCGAATGGGGGTGGGTTGAATTCGGCCTGAAGAGCTATTACGCCTACTTGAATTGCGGTTTTCGCATGATGCCGTCGGCAGGAACGGGGGCCGGGGTACATCCAGTCCCATTCGGATTCGGCCGCGTCTATGTGCATGTTCCGGGTGAGTTCACCTACGAGAAGTGGCGGCAGAACCTGCTGGCAGGACGCAGTTTTGTCACCACGGGCCCGATGATGCGACTGTCCTTTAACGGGGCTGGTGCCGGCGAAATCTTTCGAGTCACCGAGAACACTGCCACGGTCAATGTGAGTGGAGTCATAGAATCCGCTGCACGACTGGGCCGCGTCGAAATCCTGCGTGACGGTGATGTTGTCTGGACCAGTTCTTTCGAGGAATTAAAGCCACGCGACGGCGTCTATTCTGTCACGATCGATCAGTCAGTCTCGTTTGAGCGATCCGGCTGGATGATCGTCCGGTGCTTTGAATCACACCCAGACAAGCGAGTCCGATTCGCGCACACCGCCCCGGTCTTCGTAGAAATCCCCGGCAAACCAGCAATCCCCAAGAAGTTCGAAGTGGAACATTTCGTCGACCGCATCGAAAAGGAACTCGCCCGCCACAAGGGAGTCCTGAATGCCGACACAATCGACGAATACAACGAAGCCCTGCAGATCTATCGCGGACTGTTGCCAATTTCGCGATGACAGGTCGAACGAAATCGACGTATCACGACTGGCGCGGTCGTAACTTTCGATTTTCGGTTGCTTCATCGACATCACAGGCGGCATGATGCCGTGGAGACTATTCATTCGGCCGCCGTTACCAGCACGTCAAATCGAGAACCCGGGAAAACGAGATTGAATCATCGCTCAACGAGTTACCTGCGAACGATCTCACTGGTTCTGGGATGTTCCACGCTGTTAACGCTGATGTTCTGGGGACCACTCTGGTTTGGGTCTGGTTTCGTCGGTGGCGACCTTTATTCGTATTTCTTCCCTCAAAAAGCGTATCTCGCGGACCGACTGCACGCCGGTGAATTTCCACTCTGGAATAATCTGACGGGATTTGGGTATCCAGTCCTCGGGGAAAGCCAGACCGGCGCGGCTTATCCTCCCTATCTGATGGCGTACTTCTTTCTTGAGCCAAATACCGCCTACAACCTGCAGCATCTGTTGCACTATTTCCTCTGTTTTGGCGGAGTTTGGCTGTACTGCCAACGGATCGGAATGCGAACCAGCGGGGCGATGTTAGCTGCCATTGTGTTTACCTATGGCTGGTTCCCTCCCCGCGCCTGCCTGGAATGGGCGATTGTGACCGGGGCCTGGTTCCCCGTGGCATTGTGGTGTGTGGAATCGTTCCTGCAGACTCGCTGGTGGCGTTATGCCATCGGGTTGAGTCTGGTGCTTGGTCTGCAACTTCTTCCCGGTCACTTTCATCTGGCGTTTATCACTCAGCTGGTCGTCGTGGGGTACGGCTTCTGGCGCGTCTTCAGCCTGCCGAGTCCGAGGGATCCGTCTGGAACCAGGGTCTCGCGCGACAAGATTCAACTTCTGTCAGCCTTGTCTGCCGCAGTAGTGGCGGGATTTCTGATCGGGGCTGTGCAATTGATTCCCGCGTGGGAGTTGAAGGCTCGCAGCAGTCGAGCTTCTGTCGGAGCCGATCATAACCCCTCGTACGGGCATCTTCCGCCGCTTTATCTTTCGCAGATCTTTATGCCCTGGCGCTGGTATAGCCCGGCAGAGATTGAGGGTGAGGAAGGAATCCGTACGCTGACCGAGTTTGGAGCTCCGTGGCACTGGTTTGGCCCACATCATGATCTCGATCAGGCATTGATGAAGTCACGGGCTGGCGGGCTGACGACAGTTTCCACGAACAAGGTTGAAGCTCATTTGTACTGTGGGCTGATTCCGCTGGGTCTTGCCTGCTGGTGGCTGCTCGGTAGCCTTGCCCGTACTAAGGGTGTCAATTCTAGGTCCATCGGTCAGACGCCAGCGTCCGATGAGGGACTCGCATTGTTTTCGTCGTGTCGAGCAGAAGCCTGTTTCTGGGCTGTTGCCGGGACACTTGCTGTGATTTACGCCACAGGATGGCTGTTACCGATCGCCCGGTACATTCCTGGTTTCAATTTCTTCCGCGGCCCCGGACGTTACGGGATTGTGACGACGTTTGCTGTGGCGATTCTGGCAGGTCGAGGGTTTGGCAAACTAGTCGAAGGTCGGTCGGGAATTGGTCGAATCGCCTTGATCGGCTGCGTCCTCTGGTCAACGGTCGGTGACCTGTGGCAGGTTTCGCGAATGGTGACTTATGCCACTATGGTTCCTCGACCTGCGATCACTCTGCGAGACCAGAGTCCCGTCCGCAAGTTGTTGCTGGAGCAAACAGCGTCGCCGCGGTTGTATGCGCCGATGCAGAATCTGGGAAATCTTCTGGGGGTCTCGTGCCTGCCCGTTTATCTTGGTATTGCCCCTTCTGAATACGCCGATCCGAAGTTTGCCGGCCAGGGTATGCCCAAAGGAGATGTCGCGGCACGTCCAAATGTCGCCAATCCAGAATTGCTGAATTGGCTAAAGGAATCCGGCGTGACGCACATCCTCAGCGAAACCCGGCTGGACCTTTCGTCATGGCAGGTGACTTTGATCTGGGAAGGTCACGACCGGATGTTGAATACGGCCATGGGTCGATCAGAACCGCTGTTCCTGTACAAACTCAACAAGTACGAAGGTCGAGCGTCGATGATTTCGACGAACGGGTCCCGGACCTCCGTAATTGTTCCCGTTCAATCAGCAGCGAACTGGATTTCCGTGGCGGTGGATTCGGACGGAGGTCAGCTGATACTGCGAGACTTGAACTATCCGGG
>CAIWEX010000816.1 GCA_903911795.1 uncultured Schlesneria sp. | reverse complement strand
GCGCTGCCCTGTATGCATCGATCCCCTGGATCGCGACTCGTCAAAGCCAAAGTCCATCGGTCCAGTGGTTGATCGCATTCTATGGTGTTTCCATGCTGATCTTCACGATGTACGGTGGAGGATTTGCAGCGATCCCAGCCTACCTGTCTGATCTGTTTGGAACTCGGTTTGTCGGTGGAATCCACGGACGACTGCTGACGGCGTGGAGTACTGCGGGAGTTCTCGGCCCGGTGCTGACCACATACTTGCGAGACAGATCCTTGCGGCAGGCATTGACTGATCTGGCGTCGCGCGTTGATCCACACGTTTTCGAAAAGACGTTTGGTGTGCCGGTCGACCAACTGAGCTCGTTGATCGAAAAGAAATCGATTACGTTGCCAAAACTGATGGCGATTGCTCCCCCAGGAACACTCGATCCCTCCAGTACACTTTACAGTACGACGATGCTGACCATGGCCGGATTACTCGTGATCGCGTTCTTTGCCAATGCAATGATTCGGCCCGTCGATGAAATTCATCATCACAATGAGAGTTGAAAGACGCAGCTATGAGATATCTGCTGGCATTGGTGATTGCAGGTTTCGTGATTGGCGGGATTTCACTGACCGCTCATCAAATGAAACGCGAAATTCACGAGCGAATACGAAAGTCGCTGATCGAAGCCAGAGAACGGGGTGAACTCCCTGCGGACACCGATCTCGATCAACCGGAGTTCACTGACATGGGGATGGAATTGTCTTCGTCTGAAATGCAACTCATCGGATTCCTGGATCTGTGGTATGCACTGAGAATCGTCCTCATTCCGCTGATCATCATGGCCTGCCTGGCACTTGCCTGGTTCACCGCGGAATCTCGATCAAGCGACCGAAACACAGCAGAAACAACCCACTCGCCGTAGCCATCATTTCGCAATTCCGCTCATCGTCCTGCCAACCAACTCATCCAACCTGTCGTGACTTCCATCCCATCCATCAGTTAGAATGCGTGGCGATAGAAACATGAGCCGCTCCCGGAAGGTCCGATATGATTGACGATCCCAATTCTCTGGAACTGACGCGCCGACGATTTGTCCAATTCGGCGGAGCCGGGGCAATGTCTCTTGGGGGATTGTGGGGAGCTCGGGCGTGGGCTGAACAATCGGGGATTAAGGTCCCGTCAGCCATTCGTGCCTGTATTTTCGTCTTCTATTACGGCGGCCCCAGTCATCTCGACACCTATGACCTGAAGCCAAATTCTCCCAGTACCGTTCGCGGAGAATTTCAGCCGATCGCGACTTCGGTACCGGGATTACAGGTCAGCGAAATCCTGCCGAATATGTCCCGGGTGATGCATCATTGCGCTCTGATCCGAAGCATGCATCATACCAATCGGTTGCATGACTCTGCGTCGATTGAGACTCACACCGGTAAGCAAGCGTCACAGGGAGATCGAGAAGAGTTCGCGCCGATCCCTCAGTTTCATCCCTGTCATGGTGGGACACTCAGTTATCTCTGGCGAGATCGCCGGCTGGATGTGGCACATGCCGGCCTGCCATTTGTCTTTCACAACGTCGTCCCGACACCGTGTCAAGGTAGCGGATTCCTCGGATCAGCCTTTGATCCGTTCCGAGTCACCGTCGACGCTGAGAAGCAGCATTACATTGCGGAAGAACTTGCGATCCGTCAGGAACTTCCCGTCCAGCGCATCGGTTCCCGTCGAGATCTGCTGACAACACTGCAGACATCACGGTCGAAATCACATGTCGGGTTCGAGCAGTATTATGACAAGGCCTATCAACTCCTCGGGTCCGAAAAAGTTCGACGGGCATTGGACTTGTCTGAGGAATCGCCAGAAATGCGCGAACGATACGGAGTATTACCGACCAATGCCCCCGGTCAGGGAGTCGCGCGGCATATGCGTGGCCAGAATCTGCTGGTCGCTCGGCGACTCGTCGAGGCGGGCGTTCCGTTCGTCAATGTCTATGATTTTCGACAGCAGGGTCAGAACTGGGACAGTCATGCAAATAACTTCGTACAACACCGGGAGCATCTCGTTCCCCCTGCCGACAGGGGACTCGCGGCATTGATCAGTGACCTGGAAGACCGAGGATTACTCGATTCAACATTGATTGTTGCCACAGGCGAATTCGGCCGTACACCAGTGATTAACGGCGGAGCCGGCCGCGATCATTGGCCCGACTGCTACAGCGTACTTCTGGCTGGCGGAGGCATTCAAGGGGGAGCCATTCATGGTGCCAGCGATGCGATCGGAGCTTATCCCGCCAAAGACCCGGCCACTCCAGCGGACCTCGCCGCAACGATCTACTGGCGGTTCGGATTCGATCCGGCCAGTCACATTCACGATCAGTTAAATCGGCCACATCATCTTGCGGACGGTGAAGCACTGAAAGGTTTGTTTCACGGGTAACATTCTCGCCATGAGTCACGGAAGGTTGCACGAATGCCGCATCTTGATCGAACGCTCAAGCTCGGGATTTTCTGCGTCATTGTTCTCGGAACAACGACGTCAGGACAGGAGCGAAAGCTGGCCGACCCAGGCATTAAGCCGATAAATGTGACTATTCCGCATGTCTCAACGGATGACTCAGTAAAGATCGATTACGACATCGTCTATGTTCGAGCCCGGCGGGCAGGTGACCAGATCCACAAGCGGTTCTACACCGACTTTTCTCAACCTGTCACGATGGAGTCCGGAGCCGATCTGATGCTGCTGCATCCCGACGGCCGAGAAGAACTGCTGGTCGAAGGAGGCACTGGTTCGATTACGGACCCTGTCATTTCTTTTGATGGCAAGTCGGTCTACTACGTTCACCTTTACGACCTTCAGAAGTCGAATCAGTGGGAGCCGTCGGCTCGCGGCGCAGACATCTTCAAGATTCACCTGCCGACTCGAAAGATCGTCCGGCAGACGAATCAACAATTCGCGCCGAACACGGATGCTGGACAATGGGCCAGTGATTTTCGAAATGCCTCG
>CAIWEX010000815.1 GCA_903911795.1 uncultured Schlesneria sp. | reverse complement strand
TTCCAGGTCTTTAATGACAGCACCTTCCGCGACCCCCAGCAGGCGTAATTTGGCAAATTTGTCTGGACTCAACTGCACCAGATTGTCGTCGGTCATCCAGTCGTGTGCCAACAGGTTCCACTGGCGATGTCCATCCAGATCGCGACTGTCGACGATGGCGAACTTGCGACCGACCCCTTCGGATCGCTGTGACAGCAGGCTCTTTTCGTAATTCTGTAACAGTCCACTGAGAGAAAGCGTTCGGGCCAGGACGCCAATGACGCGAGTCTCATCATCGGCAGCCACAATTGGGACCGAAAGTGCCACGACGTATCGTCCCGTCGATGTCCCTCGATAAGCGATCGACACATGGCGTTCGCGAATGGGATGAACGTCGATCGGCACATCATCTTCGCGGTAATCGAATCCCCCGCCGTGGAAATAATCGCGGAATGACCAGTTTCGATCGATTGTTGGAGATACCGGTTCGCGCCATCGCTGGACACCAGAAGTATCGAGCAAGAACCAGCTCGCATCATCCGATCGACCATGCCCGCGTCGCCGTCGGTCACTCTTGGTCTTCAATCGATCCAGTAAATCAATCAACGGTTGGCGCTGGTCACGCGGCTTCGACGCATATTCCACAACAGACTTCTGAAGATCTTCTTCAGCAGCGACAGCTTCCAGTTCCGTCAGCCGATCATTCAATTCACGTTCAATGCTTTCCGCGAGCAAGCTGGCAGAAAGAACGTCACTTTCCATTGCGCGGCGAGTCAGGTTAAGGTTCGCCGTTTTGACGGCGTCATTCATGGCATCCAGGGCGAGCGGCGCAATGCCACACAACAGCAACAGTGGCAATATCAGGCCGAGCAAGATCAACGGACGCCGTGCCCGGAATCGCTCGCGCGCGACGAGGCGATCGAGAACCGCCTGAGCATTCGTCAGACGTCGCGAAACATCAGGACTCAGACAACGATCGACAATTTCGGCCAGTTGCGGATCGACTCCAGACACTTTGCGATGCTCAGACGGCTTGGGCCCCTGACGAACGATCTGGCGATACAGGTTCAGACGATCGTTCAGCGTTCGAGCGGAGTTCAGTCTGCGATCGTTTTCGTCTGTCCGAAACGGTGGAGCCCCCGTCAGCATGTGATAGATCAACGCTCCCAATGCATACACGTCCCAGCGTGCGTCCGGGACGGCCCGCAGGTCTGCCTGCTCGGGAGCCATATAGTACAAGGTGCCGAGTGCATGGCTGTGTTCGTCGGCAAGTCGCGATTGCCCGAAGTCGCACAGTCTCGGTTCGAAATCCTGATCGAGGAGAATATTCGCGGGCTTCAGATCGCAGTGCAGAATTCCGCTGCCGTGGGCGTGAACCAATGCCTGACAGATTCGGGTCGCGATTCGAATCGCATCGCTGGTGGCGAGTGGCCCGTTTCCCAATCGCGATGCCAGTGAGCCATTTTCCAGATATTCCATCACGTAATAGGGGGGATCATGGTCCCAGCCGACGGCCAGTAGTCCTACGATACTCCGCGACGTGTACAGCACGGCCAGCTTTTCGACTTCGCGTCCCAGCAGTGACCAGTCGACACCGCGCCGATGAGTGTAGAACTTGATGGCGACGTGCTTTCCCGTGTTTTGTTCGCGAGCCAGCCAGACAGATCCGTACTTTCCTTCGCCGATCGGCTTGAGAATCCGGTAGCCCGGTACAGCCGCAGGAGGAGCCCCGGCGAGCGCACTCTGTTCCCGCGCCTGCTCCAGTGACTCGACATCCTGGGTCAACGTATCGTCGATCTGCCCTTTTTCAGGCTCAACTCCCGATGCCTCGCGCGCGCCATGCACAGCCGTCGATTCCTCCCGGACGCCTCTCTACGATGAACAGTTCTCATCGTACTCTACGCGAGACGCTCAAAGGTGTCGACCGTTCGCGTCATTCGTTCATTCAGATCGCATCCCGTTTAAGTGTGGCATCCCGCGGGCATCAAATTCCAGAGTCTAACCCATGTTTCGGCGCGACACGGAAGTGCGACCCGCTAAATGACCGTGCGCGATTATGGTTGTTGCGGTGGTG
>CAIWEX010000814.1 GCA_903911795.1 uncultured Schlesneria sp. | reverse complement strand
TCTCCCTCGAAGTCGGCATCGATCGTGACTTGAAGATCCTTCGTTTGCGGATTCCCCGGTCGGCCGATGATCTTCAGAATTTCCGTATTCAGGCGATCGAATGCGGCGTTGTCATTGCCGAGGTTGTTCTGGCCGAGAGTCAATTGGACCAGGTTTCCCTCGCGGTCGCTCTTCAGGCTGACGCGGATGTCGGCAGACTGAACGGCCTCGCCAGGCTCGGCGGACGGCAGATTGACGTTGAAGTTCCCTTCCGGTGCGACAATCTTCAGGTTCAGCATGAAGAAGATCAGCAACTGGAACACGATGTCAATCATCGGTGCCATGGGAACTTCAACCTTGGACTGAGCATTGCTTCTGGACAGTATCATGAACTTCTCCCTGACAGGACGTTTCAATCAACCCGAAGAACAGGCTCAGCCGTCGAAGTTATTTTGGCTTGTGCGGCGGAGCGAATTTGATTTTTTCGATGTAGCGAGTGACGGCCTGTGTCCGCTGATCAAATCGGCCTGTGCAGCGAGAAATCGCTTTCACGACGTACTTGTACTGGCATTCGAAGTCGGCATCGAGTTCCACTTCGATGTCTTTCGTCAGTGGATTTCCGGGGCGACCGATGATCTTCAAAACTTCGGCATTCAGACGTTCAAACGCCGCGTTGTCGTTGCCCAGATTGTTCCCCCCCAATGTCAGTTGAACCAGATTACCATCACGATCTGATCGCAGACCGACCTTGATGTCTGGGAGATTGACGTCACTTGGAGCGTTTGACGGAGCGCTGACGGGAAGATTGATATTGAAGTTTCCTTCCGGTGCGACGATCTTCAGGTTGAGCATGAAGAAGATCAGCAGTTGGAACACGATATCGATCATGGGCGCCATCGGAATTTCGACTTTCGACAGCGAGCTTGGCTTGGCGAGTTTCATGCAGGGCCCTTTCGGCCTGATAACCTGACATTTGCCGCATCACGACTTTTTCGGGTTCGGATCAACCAGCGGGACAGCCCAGCTGCTAACGGACTGAACCCGAATTTTTAGCCGCGACGCCACACTATTTCTCTTCGGACGTTGCCCGCAACGAGAACTTTGTGAATCCGTTGTCCTGACATTTCTTGATCAGTTGTTGAACGAGCCCCGTGGGAACTTCCGAGTCTGCTCGAATCAACACCGTGACCTTTCCGATGACGTCCTTGCCGTGGATTGCCTCCATGACCCGCTTTTCCGATTCCAGATCCGGGGTCAGTTGAGCCACTTCCACGTAACGTTCGTTATAGAAAATCGTCGGAGCATTACCGACTTTATTCCCAGCTTTGTCGCGGGCGAATCCATAGTTCAAAACCAGTTCGTGTTCTGGTTTGACTTCAGGAGGCTTCGCAAGCATGTCCTTGGGGAGCTTGACCCGTTCGTCAGCCTTCGTGTTTTTCAAAATTGATGGCGACCATGAAGAACGTCAGCAACTGAAACACGATGTCGATCATCGGGGTCATATCGGGTTCTGTGAACCCCATCTCGATCTTGCGAACCTTCATTATTCCACCTCCACGGCGCCCGGGCCGCACTGCCAGAACTCACGTCACCGGTTTCGTCAATCAAAAGAGACGGACTACTCAGCCCGGTCGCCAGGAGCACCCGCAGGAGCCGCACCACCACGTGCTGCAGGAGCCTTGCCCATGTTCTGGAAGTTCTTCATCAGGTTGCTGGCCACAAAACCACATTCCATCAGGAAGCGGGCCAGACGATTCTTGAAGAGGGCGTAGAAAATGATCGCGGGGATGGCCACAACCAGACCTTCCAGCGTCGTAAACAACGCCGTCGCAATACCGTCAGCCAGTTCGGAAGGCTTGGGTGACGTGGTCGAGTTTGCGATAACCTGGAAGCTGAGCACCATCCCTTGAACCGTACCGAGCAGACCGAGCATCGGTGCTACCGAACCAATCAGAGCGAGGTAGCCAATCTTGTGTTCCATCGCCATCGTTTCGTCTTCGCCGATTTCCTGCATCCCGGCTTCCGCTTCTTCAAAGCCGCGTGACAGGCGGGCCATCCCGGCGGACAGAACGCGACCGATGAACGAATCGCTTCCCTTGGCAGCCTCGTAAGCCCCCTGGTAGTCCTTGGCCTGCAGCCGCTGTTCAAACTGCTCGACAAACGACGCCGGCAGGAAATTATCACGTCGCAACTGCAATCCGATCATCATGATGACCGCAACCATCACGAACGAAACGAGCATAATCAAGAAGCCGAAGATCCCCGACGCACGGATCATCCATGCCAGGAACGATTCCTGGGGCTTGGCAGCTTCCTTCTTTTCTTCGCCAGCGGGTGCCGGCGCATCGGCCTTGGCGGCACCATCATCTTGAGCGACCGCCTTGGAAACGGGACCGCCGATGATAAACAGGCACATCATGACGGCGACTGCCGCCCAACAGAAGCTGCCGAATCCAAATGCGCGATTCAATTCAATTCCCTTCACGTTTGCCATCCCCTTGAGTTTTGCGATTCGTTGAACCGGTTGATGATGATCTTGTGGAAACCATTTTCGAAATGCGACTGCCGTCTGCGAAAAGCGACGACCGGAATTCTAAACCCTACCGCCCCCTGTTTCCAGCGGTTACTTTGTCAGTTTCTTGCGCCAGGAACTGTTGGGGTAGGTTTGCACCAGCTTTTGCTCGGCCTCGGCACTCCGATCTGGCAACTGTACCTGCTTCCATGTCTTGGTCAAATTGTACAGCGCTTCGGCGTGCAGTGATGCTTCTTTTGAGAACAGGATGTCGACGTGCAGGTAAGCGAGTGACGCTTCCTTCATTCGCCCCAGAGCCTGCAACGCATTTCCCATCAGGACATAGGCTTCCGCCTGAAGGGCCGATTCGTCAGCAGGCCCCTTATCCGTCACAACTTCCAGGATTTTCAGGGATTCTTCGAACTTGCTCTGCGTGACCAGAGCCCGTGCTCCGGCAAGCATCGCTTCATACTTTCGAGCCTGATCACTGGGGGAATTTGTTGCTGCAGCGGCGGCCGCTTCGAATTCCTTGGCAGCTTCATCCAGCTTGTTTTCAGCGACGAGGATCTTTCCGAGCGAAATCTTGGAAAGCATTTTGTAGTCGTTCCAGGGAGCCTTGCCGACGACTTCGTACGATGTCCGGGCGGCTGCAAAGTCCCCGGCGGCCAGTTGAACCTGTCCCAAGACGTTCATCGAATCGTAATAGCGGAAGTGGTCAGGACTCGATTTCTGAACGGTCTGCAAGACCTGGCCAGACTTGGTCAGCTTGGTCATATCTCCTTCAGAAATCGCCTGCTTCGCGGCCGAACGAGCCAGAGCATATTCGAGCTCTGCCTTCAGGAATTCGCTCGGATTCTTGGCCGCTTCCTTGGCCTTGGTGTAACGGGTGATCGCCGTTTCGTAACGACCACCCGCTTCATCTGTGTAGGCCAGACGCAATTCGGCACCGCCCGAGTCCCATTCCACCCCCTGAATATCGTTCGCGGCAATCTTGTCAGGTTCACCAACCGCTTTCTTGACGGTGACTTCGTCCTTCGAGACAGCGGAAATCACACCACTGAGCTTCTTGCCGTCGCTTTTGCGGGTCACGGTATCGGCGGCGAACAATTGAGAGCTGGCGAGCAATGCCACCGAGGCGATGGCCCAAGTCTGACGTGTCATGTAACAAACTCCTGACCTGTGACGGGTCGATTATGTCGGCTGTTGAGAATTCACTGGCAGATTTGCTGGAAACGGTCGCATCACTTGCTGGCAGGTGGTGACGGTGGTTTGGGTTTTGGCTTGGGAGCCGCAGCGGCCCCGGGTGCTGCAGGTGCTGCTGGTTTTGACGCCGGCTTGGTCGCCGGTTTCGTCGCTGCCCCGGCCCCTGCCGTTGCGGGCGCGGCGGCTGGGCGTGGCTTGGGCTTTGCATTCGGGGCCACAAAAGTCGGCGGAGGCAATGGTCCGCCACCTTCAACACCGCTGAACGAGACTGGTCCCGCTGCAGTGGTTCCCCCAAACGATTTTGGTTTGGGCTTCGACTTCCCCTTGACCAGAACCCAGACAATGGCACCCACGCCCGCAATCAGGCATGCGCCGAAGATTATCCAAGTCATCATGTCGATTTTGGGCGGTTCAGCCGGCTTGCCCGACTTGTCTTCCGTCGTCCCTTCTTTGACTTCAGTCTTAGCAGCTTCCGTCTCAGCCTCAGGTTTCTTTTCAATGACAGGAGCTGCAACCGGGACATCGACTGCACGCGGCAAATCGCTGACGGGTTGGCCAAGGTCGGTCAAGACCTCGCGGTAAAGTGCATTAAACCGCTGATACTGTTCTTCCGGCATTTCCTTCACGATCGCCGACGTTGTCACGAGTTCCGTTCGGCACCCTTCCAGGTGCTTTTGCTTATCCTTGGCGGGTTGCTCGCGAGCGAAACGGTGACGACAAAACGACGAATTGTACTGGGCATCCAGAAATGTCTGCTTGTAGTATTCGTCGGTGGCAAAGCTGGGAGATTTATGCAGCTTGCTGGCGATCTGGCCCCAGCCCCAGATATCGCCCTTAACTCGGGTGTCCCCCTGAATAGCCACGATCAGTTTCTTCGGGGCATCGGTTTGACCACTCAGTCCCCAGTCCTGATACATTTCTGCGGCGGCAATCTGAACTTTCAAATTATTGGAGTTTTCTTTCGCAATTCCCTTCATCAACACTTCTGCGGGTGGGAAATCTTTTCTCAGGCGTCCTACCTTGACCAGTCGCAGCTTGACATCGCTCAATTGCTTGGCACCGACGAAATTCTGATCGTTCGTGGCGCGGGTGAGAATCTCGGTAAACGCGTTCCCTCCCTTTTCGTAGAACCCGTTGGCCTTGGCCGCGTCGGTTGCTACGACCGATTCCCCCAATGCGAAATAGGTTTCACCGATCCAGCTCAAGGAGCCGAAGGTCTGGCCGTCTTTACGCGACGCCATATCATTCAGGAATGTTTCGAACGAAGTCATCAGCTTCTCAAAGCGTTCGGCCTCACCGTTGGACTTCAACCGTTCGAGTTCGTCTTTCAGCAGACGTCCGAGGCTGATGTACAACTCGGTGATTTCCGCTCCCCCTTCGGCACCACCGTGACCGGCAATCTTTTCCAGCATCTTCATCGTTTCGCGGGCTTTGTCGAGATTCTGGGTCCCGATGTAGGCTCGGAAGATCAGCTTATAGGTTTCCATCGCAAAGCGTCGGCTGGTCATTCCCGCTTCTGGTCTCGCTTTTTCGTCCGCCACCGTCACCGCTTTCACGACCGAATGAGGTTCACCTTCCAGCAGCTTCAGCGCTTCCGCATCCTGACCCTGATTGATAATGATCTGGGCCAAGGTCATCTTCGCGCCAATCAATTCCGGGGGCGACGCTTCTTTCGGAGCGGTGTCGGTCAGCTTTTTGATACCGACCCGCAAATGGTCTTGTGCTGATTTCTGCCAGGCTGTCAACTGTTCTGCATTGGGACGTTCGGCGGCAATCATCCGCCCCGCACTGATGTAAGCGGACCAATACGCCTGACCTGCAGCAAGCTGAGCCTGAGCGTATTTCGGATCGGATTCAGGAACTTTGCCGTACCACATGGCAGATTCGGCAGGCTTTTTCTGGACGCTGATCATTTGCCCAAGCATCATGTAAGCATCGTTCGCCTTATCGCTGGACGGCCATCGTTCAGCAATAAAATTGCTGGCGCGAATGATCATTTTCAGGTCTTCACCCTTCTGATCATTCGACGCTTTACTTTCGTTGAATGCCTGGCCATATGCGGCCATCGCCAGATAGGCGGAATCCAAGGCCAGCGGAAGGTCTTTTTCCGTCGTTCTGGCAACGAATTCTGCCAAGACTGCCGCTTCGTAATATTTCTTGAGGTTCAGGTTAACGTGTGCATACAGGTAGCGCGCTTGCGGAAGTTCTTTCTTGTCGTCAGCCGTCTTCACCAGTGTAAACGCCAGTTCAAAGTACCTGACGGCGTCGCTGAGTGAATTTGCGAGCGAAGCGGTCAACTTGGCGACGATTTCAGGCTGAACGACGGCCCCCTTCTTGGTCGCTTCTTCCAGTTCCTTCTTGGTTTCGACGGCATCGAGAAAAGCCTGCCGGGCAAGACTGAATGCCGTGGCAAAATCGTTGACCTTTTCTTCCTTACCCGTCAGCTTGGCCTGTATTCGCTGCGTCAGCGCCAGCGCAGAATCCTTTTGTTCGCTGTTATACTTCTGAATGTTCATGGAAATCGTCCGGGCTTTTTTCCAGAACGTTTCCTTATCTACCAGCAGAATTTCAGGGTTATTCCCCATCTGTTCATAGGCCAGGGCTTGTTCATACTGGATGCTCAATCCCGTTGGCGTGAGCTGTTCGTTGGGATGTTTTTTCATCCATTCTTCGGCCAGGTCCGCGACGAGGCGATAGTCACGCTTTTCCTTGCTGTTCAGGCAAATCAGCTTGAAATACAGGGTTTGTGTTTTTAACTGGGAAAGAGGCCCTGTTTCGGCGGGATGTTCGAGAATTTCCTTGTAGATCCCCAGCGCTTTGTTGATTTCGTTCATCTCTTCAAAACACTTGCCCTGCCAGACCCGTGCATGCAGTCCGCCAACCTGCGAACGGTATTTCTGGTGCATCTTCTCAAATTCGTCAGCAGCCTTCGTCAGCAACTGCTTGTATTCAGCAGCCGTCGCTTCGTAGGTGTGTGCTTCTTCAAACGTACAGATTCCGAGATTGAGCGACGCTGTCATCAGGCTCTGTTCGGTCTTGGCCCGGGCCGCGTACTGTTCTGGTTCCTTTTGCTGATCGATGAATGCCGCAAACTTTTTCAAGTTGGCATCGTGCTGATCGAATGCGGTCTGATAGACCTCGCGCGCCTTGGCGATCAGTTCGCGAGAACTCGTCTGGAGCTGTTTCTTGGGGGCCGAGGGAGACCGGAGTTGCAGAATTTCAGACTGGGCTTTTTTCAGAATAATTTGTGCCCGGTCGGAATTGGCATCGGCAGCGATTGGGTGCGTCGGGTTTTCTTTGACGAATTGTTCCAGGAACGCCAAGGCCTGATTGTATTGTTCGACCTGCTTTTCTGGCGAGCGGGCAAACTTGGCACCAGGAACATC
>CAIWEX010000813.1 GCA_903911795.1 uncultured Schlesneria sp. | reverse complement strand
GTCGTACTGGGGGTCACCAATCTCGCCATCAACACCGCTTCAGCGTATGCATGGGCTCTCATGACGCTGCTGGTTTCGTTTCTGCACTACGCCTACGATGGCATGATCTGGAAGTCGAAACCGCGTACGACGACGGCTTAGAAAGTCATCCCTGAAGTCGCTTTCCGTCGCCGAATTGCGCCCCATCCTTCAGCGAAGGATTCGGAATGGGCGTTCTGTACAAGTTCTTGGCGGATACGGACCAAGTCAGGCAACTCGAAAGAAAGTTTGAGGATTCTCAAACGTTTCATCGAGACTTCACGAGAAAACAATCTTGATATTCAGAATTGAATATCAGAGGGGGCGCTGATCTTCAGGGCATCCCAACCCACTTGAGCGAATGGAGTCGACCGGTCACATCGAACCGGTTCCGTCGGAGGTTAACTCGTCAATACTCTTCAAAGGGGCAGACAATTGATCCTCGAACGCCATGGATTGGCCAGACGACCACTGCGGACGGTCTTTGTCAGTGATATTCATCTCGGTTGCCGTCATTCGCAAGCAAAAACGTTCTTGAATTTTCTCAATTCTATTCAACCTCGCCAGCTATATCTGGTTGGTGACTTCATCGACGGTTGGAAGTTACGTCGTCGTTGGCGCTGGAATTCTGTCTATTCACAGATACTGCTGAGACTCTGTGAAATGGCACACGGAGGCACCCGCATCTTCTTTACTCCTGGAAACCACGACGATTTTCTTCGCGAACCAATCATACGTGAGGTTGTTTCCATGGGGCTTGTGAGAATTCGTGACGAGTTCATTCACCAGACAGCAGATGGCCGTAGATTTATGGTCCTTCACGGTGACCGGTTCGACAGGATCGAAACCGGTGCCCGATGGATGTCAATTGCGGCCACGATTGCTTATGACTCATTTCTTGCTGCGAATTCACTCGTAAGCCGACTCAGCGGAAAGTCGATCAGTCACCAGTATTCCCTCGGTGCCGCGCTGAAGAAGCAGGTCAAACACGTCGTCAAATTTATCAGCGACTTTGAATCTCGATTGATTTCACACGCCGAAGCGAGCGACTGCACCGGAGTGATTTGCGGACACATTCACTCCCCCACGATCACCCTGCGTGATGGCGTCGTTTACTGCAATTCCGGTGATTGGGTCGAAAACTGCACGGCGTTGATTGAGGAAGAGTCAGGAGATCTGGAACTGGTGGAATGTCGTGGCGAGGATCCCCGCCAATGGGTCTCGATGGCTGTTTCGCCCGGTTGTGGTGTGACTGCCGACTTTCCTGTGGAAGCCCTTCTCTCCAGCGAAAACGGGCTTTCATCTCTGGTCGGCGGAATGACGGCTCCTGTGGAATCAATCGTGTGATTTACTCCCGCACACAAATGTTACGAACGTACTCCTAAGGCATCACGACCATTTTTGGGTTCGAACCATCAGCCGGAACGGGCTCGCGTCCGGTTTGAACTGTGAGGTAGCGCCCAGCGACCGCGTCGAACAACTTGATAGAGCGATTACTCAACACGGAGGATGAGTCATGGCGCGAATCTTCTATAGCCTTGCTGGTGAAGGGCGTGGGCATGCCACGCGAGTTCGGGCGATCGTCGAAGAACTACGGAATTTTCACGAGTTCACGATCTTCGCACCGGCTGCTGCGTATGAGTTACTCGCTGCGGCATTTGCAGATTCGACGATTCAGGTCATCAAGATACCAGGCCTGATGTTTCATTACTCGCAGCAGCGGATGGACTATCTGCGAACCGTGCGCGACGCAGCAGGCTATCTTTTCAGGCTGAATCCACTGGTCAATTGGATGGAAGCAAAAATTCGCGATGGTCAGCCGGATCTCGTCATCACGGATTTTGACCCGGCTCTCCCCCGAGCAGCAGAGCGTTGCGGAATTCCATATCTGAGCATCGACCATCAGCACCTGCTGACAGATTGTGACCTTTCGCAGTTGCCATTGAGCTTGCGTGTTTCTGCCAGTTTGATGGCTCAAGTCGTCAGAATGTACTATCGACACCAACGGGAAACGGTGATCTCGTCCTTCTATTTCCCTTCCGTTTTGCCGCTCCACCACAACGTACAACAATCAGGGGTCCTGCTGCGTCCCGAAGTTCTACAAGCGACGAGTGAGTCTGCTGGTCATGTGCTTGTTTACCTGCGACGCTTCGCTTCTCGTGCGATCCTCCAGGCACTGAAACAGTGTCGACGGAACGTCCTGATTTATGGTCTTGGGGAATTGCCGAGTGATGGAAACCTGCGGTTTTGTCCTGTTGATGAACGATTCTTTCTCGAAGATCTGATCGCGTGTGATGCGTTGATTTCCAACGCTGGAAATCAATTGATTGGCGAAGCGATCTTTCTTGGCAAACCCGTCCTTGCGATTCCAGAAGTCGGAAATTTCGAGCAGTTTATCAACGCCCATTTCTTGCGTGCTGAAGGGGGCGGCGACTGGATCACTGCAGATCGATTTGATCTGACTGAACTGATGGCTTTTCTGGAGCCAACCTGCGAGCGACCAGTCGCCGTCAATCGCCACCGCATGAATGGTATGCCCACCGTGATTGCGGCGATTGAACGACATCTGCCACGAGTAACGACTCCGGCGTTCATCAATTCTCCTTTCCAGAAGGTCGCCTGACGAGGGCCGTCCTCTCAATCGCGATCATCACAAGACGAAAGAATCTCATGCTCAGTCGCCTTGCCGGATTCGTCACCTCGGTTATTCGGAATCAGCGTCGCCAGTTCAATTGGCCAAGGTTGCTCACATATACGGTGACGTTTGGTTGTAACGCACGATGCATCATGTGTGATTCGTGGAAAATGCCGACCGCTGGCGATTTGACTCTCAGCGAAATTGAGAACATCTTCGGCCAGTTGCCACAGATGGATGCCGTCCGTCTCACTGGAGGTGAACCGTTCATCCGCCGCGACCTGTCGGAGATCGCTCAGGTGGTTGACGATCACCTGCGTCCACTGATCTTACACATCACAACAAATGGTTTTCTGACAGATCGGATTGTGGATTTTTGTGAACGTCGTTCCAAGCGGACTCCATTGGACCTGCTGATCTCCATGGATGGTATCGGAGAAAAGCACAATCAAGTTCGTGGACACAGCCGCGCATTCGATTCCTGTATGGAGACCATCAAGGCATTATCCCCGCGTCGTCGGGAACTCAAGCTTCATATCGCAGTTAACCAGACCATCGTCGATGCTGAAGGAGCGTCGCATTACGCAAGACTCCGTGAAGTATTGCGACCGTTCGGGATCCAGAACCACGTTGTGATGGCCTACGATAGCAGCGCGACCTACAACCTCGAACGAGATGTCGATGTTGCGCCGACTGAAGTTGGCAAATTCACGACCTTCGGGACGTTCACGACCGACGAAATCCGTCGTCTGCTGGACGAAGTGGAAAGCGATCTCGATCAATACGCCTGGCCACTGCGATTGGCAAAACGATACTACATTCAGGGTATCCGAAACCGCCTTCTGGGGGGTGGACAAGTCGTTCCCAATCCGAATTGTGTCGCCCTGACTTCACATTTGCGGATTTTCCCCAATGGCGATATTCCGACGTGCCAGTTCAACAGTCGCATTGTGGGAAATCTGCGAACAACGTCATTTGATGAAATCTGGACAAGCATACAGGCGGAAACACAGCGCAAATGGGTCAAACGATGTGCCGGATGCTGGGCCGAATGCGAAGTTCTGCCGAACGCGATCTACACCGGTGACCTTTTGAGGGTGGCACGATGAGGGGCGAAAACGGGCATCTCGATGGCAACAATTCACACAATCTTCACTCGAACTGGCGATGTTGCGGCATAGGATTGTGCTGAGTTGAATTGTATTTCCTCGGCACCCCTCCCTACTCTCCCCGTTCGGAAAAACGATGACAAAAACGAATCCACCATATCGTGAAGGTTCGGTTTGGTGCGACTTGCCTTGGATCTATACATTGACATCGGATTCCTCGCTCAGTGGATTACCGATGTTTGACGCGACGGTGGCGCCCGAAGTACTGACGGGTGAGGTTGATCGGTTGTTCGAGAAGGCAATGGACTTGCCAGGTGTTGTCGTGGCTTCGGAAGGCCGCCTGCTCGGGTTGATTTCGCGTCAAACGCTGCTGGCTCACTTGTCACGTCCATTCGGACAAGAAATTTACCTGAAACGTCCCATCCGTTTGATTCTCGAAGAAATCAGCGAACCAGTACTACTTTTCGAGGGAAGTCTTTCTGCGGCCGAGGCTGCCCATCGGGCTTTATGCCGTTCTCCCGAACACGTCTACGAACCAGTCGTTGTACAACTCGCAGATGGTTTCCGTGTTCTCGATGCACAGACGCTATTGATCGCACAATCCCGGTTGCTGGAATTGGCAAACGCATCGATTCGTGAGCATGCCGAGGCCGCAGAAGCTGCTAATCAAGCGAAAAGCATGTTTCTGGCGAATATGAGCCACGAGATCCGAACGCCGCTGACGGCAATCCTGGGGTTTGCCGAAAATCTGCTTGATGGTGGAGGCTCGATCGAGGAACAACGGGTTGCCACGCAAACAATCTTGCGAAACGGACACCATCTGCTGCAATTAATTAATGACATTCTTGACTTGTCGAAGATCGAAGCCGGGCGACTGGAAATTGAGTCCCTGCCGTTTTCTCCAAGCGACGTCGCCAACGACGTGATTCTGGCACTTCAGGTTCGGGCGGATTCCAAGCAAATCCATTTGGAACTGCAGTTTGACGGACCGATCCCCGCAACCATTCAAAGTGATCCGACACGGTTTCGTCAGATTCTGATGAACCTTGTCGGCAACGCCATCAAGTTTACCGATTCCGGAAAAGTGACGGTTCGCCTGGGAATGGTCGAGATTGATGGAGAGTTTCCCGGATTGAAATGCGACGTGATGGACACTGGTATCGGCATGACCGACGAGCAACGGGCAAAACTGTTCATGCCGTTCACCCAGGCCGATAGTTCAATGGCGCGTCGGTTTGGAGGAACTGGTCTGGGGCTGTCAATCAGCCGAAGATTGGCTGCACTGCTCGGCGGAGATATCACCGTCACCAGTGTGAAGAATCGCGGTAGTACATTTACCTTGGTAATCGGGACGGGAAGTTTGGCTGGAATCCAATGGCATGCTGATCCTGTACGCCGTGCGTTGTCCGAACCTGTGGTTAAATCGTGTGAGCTTTCTGCGTCATTGAATATTTTGCTGGCTGAAGATGGACCCGACAACCAGTTGTTGATTGGTTCTTTCCTGCGAAAGCTTGGAGCCAGCGTGACAATTGTTGAAAACGGTCGAGATGCTGTTGATGCCGCTCGTAGAAGTGCCGTTACAGCCCATCCATTTGACTTGATCTTGATGGATATGCAGATGCCAGTCCTTGATGGATATGCGGCTGCACGGGAATTGCGAAATCAAGGTTGGAACGGTCCGATTCTGGCCCTAACGGCCAATGCGATGTCTGGCGATCGTCAAAAATGTATCGACGCGGGGTGCGACGATTTTGCTACCAAGCCCATTGATCGAAAGCGGCTTGTCGAACAGATCGGCGATCTCACCAGACCGTTGCCAGCGGAACCACCAAAAGTAGTCTCGGTCGGTACCACGTTGCAGGTGTGTGTTGATGGCGATGCCTTTGATCCGACAATTGCCCTTCGTCGGATGGGTGGAGATGTCGGCCTGCTGAACGAAATCAAATCAATGGTGATCGAATGGGGACCTCGCTGGCTGGCAGAATTGCAGGAGCGGCTCGATGAAGGTGATACGACATCCGTTCGCCGTTTGGCTCATAGCTTGAAGAATTCCGCGGATAACGTCGGCGCGGAAACTGCCAGTCAGATTTTATATCGCGTCGAATCGTTTGCGGCTCGCGGCGATCTGGATTCTGCCAGCAACTTGTTTCTGGAGGCGAGTCTTCGAATGCAGGAACTCGTCGCTGCACTTCAAGAATCACTGGAATTGGCGGCCATTTCCTAATGTCGCATTCCGGCTGATTCATCAAAATCCACATTGAACTGGACTACCGCTGTGCCGCAATGGTTGGCAGCTTTCTTATCATCCAGAAATGGCAGGCAATGCTGATCGCACAGACGAATATTGTTCCGACCCAGACCCCGCGATCTGCGGGCCCGATTCTTACCGAATCGAAAAAGCTAACCCAGGCAGCAGTCGAACCGATTGCCAGTCCGATGCTCAGGGGGACGATTCCCCAACGCATGTACATGCTGAGGATCATTGCCAGGTGAGGAGCCAGTACGAAGTGGGCGACAAAGAACCAACCTGCATGTTGGTTGAAATACCAGTCGAAGTTTTGAAGTCCGTGGGGAAGCAACAGGGTCAGGCCCAGGAAAGCAACACCTGGAAGCGACACTAGCATGGCCCCGCCGAGTTTTGCATAAATGACCTGTAAAACTGGCCGTGGGAGCAAGACTAGTGATTGCAATGTCTGGCCATGAACTTCCTCCTGCACGGTTCGCGATGCCAGGATTGCGAAATCCAGCGCCAGTAATGTCATCCCGACATTCTGCAGCAGGCTTGCAAAATGACTGTCCCAACCCCATCCGCGAATCAATGCGATCAGAGAGCCGATAGCCACCAGAAGAAGATAGGCGGCGATGCGAAGCAGGAAGCCGCCGATACCGCCACCGACAAAATAAAACCCCGTCCAGGCAAACGGATGATGGCCTGGTCGACCGGGAGCAAACCAGCGCAGCATCCCTCGCGGGTGTGCCAACACGCCTCGTGTTGTTCGTTCCGTTGCCGGACTTTGGGTGCAAACTCCGAACATTCCCCAGGACAGGAGGTAACAGACAATACCCCCTGCGATGTTAGTCACAACTTGAATGCTGTAGGGTGATTCGCCAAAACCGGAAGTGATGATTTTGCCGATTCGATCGTACAGGGAGGCACTGTAGATTCCGTCGAGAATCCCAGGCCAAAAGCCTGTCATCATGCGACGGGCTTGCAGGTATCTGAGGGCTTCGTACGCGATTAGAGGTATGCCGATATAGACGACAATTCCCAGCGTCATCAAGAGAGACGCCATGCGGTTTCTGGAAGCAATCGTCGAGCACAACAGCCCC
>CAIWEX010000812.1 GCA_903911795.1 uncultured Schlesneria sp. | reverse complement strand
TGCAGGTTCACGGGGGTGGTGATTACACCAAACAGTTCGTTCGCTATCGAAATGTCCGCGTGAAGACGTTGAAATAGTTCTTGGTTCGTCAACTCGTTCAGCTTTGAATTGATGGGCTTTTGTTCGAACGAACCGGACGCTAGCGCGTTCCGACTGATGGGTGCAGTGCGTTCACTGTCCGTTGGCATCTAATCGCACAGCGACCGCAGAGCGTGGCCGGAGGTTGCAACGCAGCGGAAGTGTTGCGCACTTTGGCAACCACCGATTGCAAATCAAACGCTGCCAAAATCTTTACCCGAGTTGAGTGGCGCTGAGCAAGCTGGCGAGCCGCTTGACGAGTTCTGGTGAGCCGACTTCCGATTTTCCAAACCCGGGTAACGCACCGATCGCGGTCGCTTTCTCGGCATATTCGCGATAGTTCGTGACAAGCATCACTGGCAAATGGGCGAACTTCAGGTCATCTTTCAGATTCTTGATGAATTCAAGGCCCTCATCTCCATCAGCGTCGAAGATTCGATTGACCAGCACCAGATCGCACGTCCGTTGCTGCAGATGTGCCAGACCATCTGCAGCAGTCGCAGCGGGAGTGACATCAACGTCGAAGTGGGCACGTAGAAATCGCGTGATGGATCCGTGGTCAAATCCACATTGGCCAACGCTCAATACGGTTTTCATCGACTTGCTTTCTATGCTCGTATCAAACGGCAACTCCGTGCCCCAATTCTGCCATCGGTGCTGAAACTTCATGGTAGTATGGTTGGCAGAATCGGGGCACGGAAGTGAGCAAGCCCTGAAACCAGCGTCCAAGAGGTTAGATCAGACGCCTGTTTCGGTGGCAGCAACACCCTTTTCGTAGTGAGTGTAGACGAATACGGGAATCTTCAGGCTGCCCAGATGGCTTTGAATCAGAGGGCGAACATCGGCCCAGTCCAAGCCCCCGACGCCGGTTGCCAGACGAGGCAATGCCAGACTCTTGATTTCTCCTTTTTCCAGTTCGTGCTGTAACCGTCGCAAACAGTGGTTCACGTTGGCAACCGTGGCCCGGCCCGGTTTTGCTCCGTGTGCGTGGTCCCCGTCCTGCGTCATCAGGTTGAAGACTCGCACGTTGAATCCCCCCCACGTCCAGACTTCACCCGGTTTCGGATGACACTGGTTGGCAAAATGGCGGAAGTCCTTTGCCATCATCGGCCAATGTTCCCGCAATGCCAGCGCCAAACCCTGGTCAAAGTGATCATTGGGGGCGATCCCGTGAGCGATCGCATGAGCCTTGCTGAGAAGAATGTCGCCTGTCACTTCATGAATCATGATCGTCCTTTGAAATCGAGTTCCAATACCGTCCGCAGATATCGCATCGGAGTGTTGAGATTTGTTCGTTGCGGCGCAGTCAATTCTACTCGCGTTGCCAAAACAAGACAAGACGATACACATGTCGTGTTACTCATTGCGGGCGACATCAGTGACCTGCCCACTTTGAAAAGTCGTGGGCGGCGGACTACCATGGATCGGTTGAAAGGGAGTCCCACAACGACTTTTCACATCGGATTCCCGGTTCTTGAGACAATGCCTTTAGGGCTGGCAGGTGCCAGCCCCGTGAGAAATGAATATGCCGACTGTTTCCAGCCATCGTCCTTATCAGCTTCCTCCCCTGGGTCAGAACCCTTCCACGCATGCGCAAGGGACTACGCCGGGAAGTTTTGCGAATCCACCACGCCTGTTTCCCGGCCGCGCGGGGGCGCTGACGTTTTCATCACCAGATACGCCGGGAATGCCCAACCCGTCTGAAAAAACGGCGTGGGACTTCATGCCGGCGGACTGGACGTTGCGTGCCGGTTTTGGATCTCAACCCGGACAGCAAACCCACGAACAGGCCGCCGCCTGGCAGCCTCCTGTGGGATTCGAACCGATTACGCAACTGGAACACGCGCGAGTTGGAATCGTCACTCCTGAAATGCGTCGGGTGGCAGAACGTGAAACTCATCTGACTGCCGAGCAGGTGCGCGACGAAGTTGCCGCTGGGCGGATGGTGATCCCCGCCAATCGAAACCACCTGAAATACCTGCTGGATCCGATGGCGATCGGCCGCGCGTCGAAGACAAAAGTGAACGCCAATATGGGGGCGTCACCGGTTTCTTCCAGCACCGATGAAGAAGTCGAAAAGCTGCGATGGGCTGAACGCTGGGGTGCCGATACGGTCATGGACCTGTCAACCGGCGGGGATCTCGACGCAACGCGTGATGCGATCATTCGGAACAGTACGGTTCCGATCGGAACAGTCCCGATCTATTCGATGATTATTGGTCGTCGTATCGAAGAACTGACTCCGCAGATCATTCTCGATTCCCTCGAACATCAGGCGGCGCAAGGGGTCGATTACTTCACCATTCATGCCGGCGTCCTGAAAGAACATCTGCCATTTATCGCCCGGCGGCTGATCGGAATCGTCAGTCGTGGCGGATCATTGCTGGCCAAATGGATGCTCGTACACGGCGAGCAGAATCCGATGTACCAGTATTGGGAACACATCTGCGACGTGATGCGGAAGCACGATGTGACGTTTTCGATCGGTGATGGACTGCGACCAGGGGGACTAGCCGATGCCAGCGATCAGGCACAACTCGCAGAACTCGTGACACTCGGCGAATTGACTGAACGAGCCTGGCGGAAGGGTGTGCAGGTGATGGTCGAAGGTCCGGGGCACGTCCCGTTCGACCAGATCGAATTCAATATGAAGCTGCAGCGCCAATTGTGCCACGGTGCACCGTTCTACGTGCTGGGACCACTCGTGACAGACATCTTCCCCGGTTACGACCACATCACCAGTTGTATCGGTGCCACCGCAGCCGGATACCACGGCGCTGCGATGTTGTGCTACGTGACGCCGAAGGAACATCTGGGACTTCCCAAGAAAGATGACGTCAAGCAGGGTTGCATCGCCTACAAGATCGCGGCTCACGCGGCGGATGTGGCTTTGGGAATTCCTGGGACGCGTGATCGTGACGACGAACTGACCAAAGCTCGAGCGGCATTGAACTGGCAAAAGCACTTTGACCTGAGCTTCGATCCCGATACCGCCCGCGCCTATCACGATGAAGACCTGGATGTCGACACTGACTTCTGTGCGATGTGCGGCCACGACTGGTGCAGCGTCCGGATCAGCAAGGAAATCGTCGAGTTCACTTCCGGCAAGGATGAGAACTACCAGTGGGACAAGGCACGCGTTTCAGCGGCACTCACTCCGGAGCAGCAGGAAATCCTCAACAAGCGCGGAGTGCTCAGTCCCGAGGAAGTCCATCGCCTGGCAGCCAAAACCAAAAAGGTGATGATCCCGGAAGCGGCGGACAAGGCGGTCTGTCACAGTGATTATGTTGATCCGGAAACCGCTCGCAAACTTCAGGAGAAGCAGGGAGACCTGGTCGAGCTGATTGTCCCCTGAAATGGCGGCACAATCGCCACGGTCCCGCTGAGATTGCCTCACTTTTACAGATCTGTTCTAACAATGCCGAGTCCCGCTGATCCCGCAGATGTCGCCCGAATCACGTTGAAGCCACGTAAGGCACTCCCGTTTTTCAGCCGACATCCGTGGGTTTTTGCAGGAGCGTTGCAGTCCGAATCGAAACGAGTTGCTGCTGGTGACGAAGTCATTGTCCAGGACGATATCGGCCGCTTTGTCGCACGGGGGATCTACAATCCCAACAGCAACATCGCCATCCGGCTCTATTCGTGGAACGAAACTGAGTCTCTCGACGAGGCGTTCTGGTCGCGACGCCTGGATGATGCGATTGCACTGCGCCGCAATCTGTTCCCAAACTTCGACACCAGCCTTGCCTGTCGCCTCGTTTTCAGCGAGGCCGATGGTTTGTCTGGCCTGACCGTCGATCGCTATGGCGACTGGCTGCTGATTCAACTCACCAGTCTCGCTCTTGCATCTCGCAAAGAAACCCTGATGAAGCTGTTGCAGGAAAAACTGCAACCACGAGGGATCTGGTTGCGAACGGAGAAGGGAATCCGTGATGCCGAAGGGTTGGAACTGGCCGACGGTCTGGTCTGTGGTGAACCCCCTCCCCGTCCGCTGATCATCGTCGAAAATGGAGTACAATTCGCACTCGATGTGGCGGAAGGGCAAAAGACGGGGTTCTTCCTGGATCAACGCGACAACCGGCGTCGCGTAGCGGATTTTGTACGAGGCCAGCGTGTACTGGACGTCTGCTGTTACACCGGCGGATTCTCGCTGAATTGTCTGGTGAACGGCGGAGCCCGCGAAGTGGTCGCTGTCGACATGTCCGAATCGGCGCTGGCTCTGGCACAGTCGAATGCAGAGCGGAACGGCGTGGGTGATCGACTGCGAACGATCCGTCGTGATTGCTTCAAGGCCCTGGAAGAACTGGGGGCAGCGGGCGAGACATTTGATACCGTGATCCTCGATCCCCCCAAGCTGGCTCGAAACCGGCAGGGAATCGACGCAGCCTTGCGTGGGTATTACAGTTTGAACCGTTCTGCCATGAAGATTTTGAATCCCGGGGGCACGCTGGTCACCTGCAGTTGTTCGGGACACGTCTCCAGCGACCTGTTTGTCGATATGCTGGCTCAGGCCGCCTTGCATGAGAACCGTCGACTGCAGATCCTCGAATCACGTGGAGCCGCAGCAGATCATCCGACCGCCATTTCGTGCCTCGAAACCGATTATCTCAAGTGTTACATCTGCCGGGCTGTTTAGTATCAGCAGTCGACATCGGCAACCTCAGCCATCCAAGCCCATTCGCACCAGAAAGCCAACGTGCCGCGACCTTCGAAGAAAAAATTTCGTGATGATGAAGAGTTTGACGAACCACAGGTCCTGCCGGTTCGCCCGCATGAGCAACTCTTGATCGACGCGATGCCGGAATTGACGGCAACACATGTGATCTGCACCACCGCCGGCCGCGCCCAGTTCGCCGAAACGTATGCTCGCGAGCGTCCCGATGCTCAGGTTGAATGCTGTTTCCTCGACTTGTTCCAGAAGAATCAAAGCGAATTCCAGGTCCTTGATCATGGACCGGTCGACAACTTGAAATTCGTATGTGAGCCGGACCTGCCTCAGACTGCAGCGGATCTGGTCGCCTTCACCTTTCGCAAAGGGGGGGATGCGGAACTGACACGAGATCTGATGCAGCAGGGGCACCAGCGGCTGGTTGATGGCGGTCGCATGATCGCAGTGACGGATAATGACGAAGATCAGTGGCTGCATGAACAGTTGCAGGAACTCTTTCCCAAGGTGACGCGACG
>CAIWEX010000811.1 GCA_903911795.1 uncultured Schlesneria sp. | reverse complement strand
GACAGGGTGGCGGGGGCGCACCCGCTTCGGGGAAGCCCCCGTTCAAACGCGTTCCATTTCGGGGGCTTCTGCAAAGCCAGTTCGCCCCCGCTACCCGACGAAAGATCGAGCATCCCGGCGTTGCCGGTCACCCCGGTGACAAGGGGATGAAGGCGATCGCCGACGAGATCTTCGCGGCCATCCGACGTACCAGCGGAATTGCAGAAAATCCTTAACACGACGGGGTGGCGGGGGCGCACCCGCTTCGGGGAAGCCCCTGTTCAAACGCATTCTATTTCGGGGGCTTCTGCAAAGCCAGTGCGCCCCCCGCCACCCGAACTCCCTCGTTGACTGATGCCTATCGTCTGTCCGTAATTTGAACGCTTTCAACTTTCGTCGTCTTCATCCATCTCGTCTGGATCGATTCCCATCCGTTGCAAGTTTTCAACCATCTCTGGTGTCAGGCCGGTCATGGACTTCAGCTTTTGAAATGCCGTTCGCAGTGATTTACGTCGCAACACAAGAGACAGAGCTTCTGCGGCGTCACGAACCGCCAGGTACTCAGGTGATGTCGGAGCATATTGGCTTGCTATGGATTCCAGTATCGAACACTTCCTGAATATCTCCGCATAGAACTCTTGAGTGGTTTCAGGTGGCATACATTGCTCTGGATTTTACCCTGAGAATTGTTGGTGTACCCGATTGCTCATCAATGCCAGCGGCGTTGAATTCCGTTTCGGCGGGCCCAGCAACTCTGGTGAATGAGCGTTTGCTGACGGCTGATAGCCTATCGCTGAATGCTGCTGAAAGCTCCCCACTGGCTGGCAGTCGACCAGCGAATTTGCTATCGATTCATCGGACTTTGCTGACCAATTGCTTGCTGAAAGCTTGCCCCCACTCACGGAGCGCCCGCCGATGAACTTACGTCATGGTTATTTCCGCATCATGTGCCTGGCTCTGTTTTCCATCGTTCTGTCGACTCAGGCGGGATACTCACAAGAGGCGACCGGCCGTGAATTGCTGACTCAGTCGAAGCGAGTCATGTTTCTCGGGGACAGCATTACGGCCGCAGGTCAGTACATCGGCATGTTTGATGCCTGGCTGGTTTCCGAACTGCGCGACAAAGCCCCCAAGTTGATTAACTGCGGGTTGCCGAGCGAAACAGTTTCTGGACTCAGTGAGGATGGGCACGCGGGGGGCAGCTTTCCTCGTCCAGACCTCGCCGAACGCCTCGATCGAGTTCTGAAGGCTGTGAAGCCTGATCTGGTGATTGCCTGCTACGGAATCAATTGTGGAATCTATCTTCCCTTCGATGAAGGTCGGTTTGCCAAATACCAGGCGGGCATGAAGAGTCTGAAAGCCGCCGTCGAAAAAGCGGGTGCAAAGTTTGTGGTGATGACGCCTCCCTTCTACGATGACATGCGTTCACCCCGGAAGTTCTCGTATAACGAAGTCCTCGACCGATACAGCGACTGGCTGATCGGCCAGCGAAATGAGGGATGGAATGTCATCGACCTGCATCATCCGATGACAAAGTCGATCCAGGAGCAACGGACAACCGACCCCAAGTTCACCATGCAGCCCGATGGTGTCCATCCGAACGATGCAGGACACTGGTTCGTCGCTCAAACGGTGATTCGCTGGGCAGGAGATGCCAAGTCTGCATCGGCCGCAAACCCGAAAGAGATGCTGGCAGGACGCCAGGTCCCCGAAAGCCTGCTGCCACTCGTGCAACAACGGGACGCAATTCTGCGGGACGCGTATGTCACCGCAGCGGGACACCTGCGCCCCGGTGTCGCCAAAGGCCTGCCCATTGACGAAGCCGAAGCAAAAGCAACGGAACTGACCGTAAAAATCCATGCGATTCTGAACGGCATCCCCAAGTAGTTTTCCTGCGTCTTGGGGTGCATAGGTTGGGTCGGAGCGCATCCGTGCCGTTCGTCCAATCAATTTCAGAAGGGCAGAACGATGGAGGGCAGGACGATCGAAGACATTTGAATCATGATTCTTCATCGTTCTGCCCCCCATCGTCCTGCCCCCCCGTATCGTCCTGTTACAGTCTCGCTTTCATGAAATTGAAGAAGAGACCTTCGGTCGGGCGATTCGCCGGGATCTGGAGACAGTCGGGAGAACCGTGCCGAACAAAGGGAGTGAGAAACAAATACCCGTCTGATGTTCCTCAGCAGCCCTGATTCAGTTCTTTCGTTTTCGGAAGGCTGATGTTGGGCAAGCGGCATGTTGCGGGCGGATGGCCCGCAGAAGGACAACGCGAAAGTCCTCAATCCAGTGGAACGTCGTGATATTCCAGAGCCCATTCCCGCATGAATCGAACTTGCTTCGGTTCGATCCGGTAGAGCAGGAAATCGGGATTATCGATACTCCGCAGATATTGGCGTAACAGCGGGTTGGCTTCCCAGATCTGCTGAATCACAGCCCGATCAGTCTCGATCTGAGCCACCCCTGTGATTCGCACCTGATCGTGGTGATCGTCGAGGTAGCAGAGTTCGACTTTCGGATTGGCAGCGATTTCGACGGTCTTGTGATAAGCCCGCAGGTTGGCCACAAAAACGACAAACCCGTCCGTACGAACGGGGGAAACCGGTCGCAATCGAGGCTGATCACCATCGATCGTGGCCAGTAGGGGAAACCGGTCCGCCTGGATCACCCGTCGAGCCAATCCTGGAAGTTCAGCCGCCGAGATCGGCGCCGGCGCAGGTTGGGTCATTGAAATCCTTTCCAATCCTTCGGTTACTAAGCAGATCCGAGCGGCCAAGGACTCCGACTTCTTGCCGCCGATCAATCGGAAGTACAATACCAGAAAGTTATTACGATTTCACGGGACGGCGTTGGCCCGTAGCACATCTTCAAAAATATTGTGATTTCGGGACGGCCTTGTGTCATTCCTCTTCGGGCAGGAATCCAAGGATCCAGAGTCCAAACCGAGGATGACATTCGCAGGGAATGTTCAATCTCGCTGGTCAATGGATCCGCTGCTGCGGGCCGGAAAGTGGGAGGGAACGGACCGGAACGCCGTGAGCCCACTGATTTTCGGTGAACGGACACCGCATACCTTGCGAAAAGGAGTCGCTTCGTTATACTCTCCCCGCCGCAGACGATCCAAGGGCTTTCGCCGATTCCAAACGGAGTCCCGAAAGCACGAAAAGTCGCCTGCAAGCAACTCGCCCAGGTGGCGGAACTGGCAGACGCGCTAGGTTCAGGACCTAGTGCCTTAACAGGCGTGCAGGTTCGATTCCTGTCCTGGGCAACTTGCTTAGCACTGACTCGCTTGAATTAACACAAGTGGGTCAGTGCTTTTTGTTTATAGCTCCCGCCGGAGCGTGCAAGAATGCTGTTGATGGTCAACGGCGTGGACCTCAATCCACAGTGAGGTATGAGGGGGTGACTCCCGCATACCCTGTGTTTCGAGGAAATCACGCATGACAGATCCATCCAAAGGCGGTCGCCCGGTTGCCACAATTCCCGTTCCGAGACTCCACAAGTCGTCCGGTTTGGCGAGAGTTAGACATAGGGGTGAAGAGTACTACCTTGGCCCATACGGAAGCCAAGAGGCTGCTCGCCGG
>CAIWEX010000810.1 GCA_903911795.1 uncultured Schlesneria sp. | reverse complement strand
CTCTTGTTCGGGTCATCGCATAGCAACTCTCGACTCCGGCAGTGCGGGCAGCGAGCGGCGGCTGGACACGAACCTGAGGCTGGCCATCGATCCGCGGCCGTCGCAATCGACAACATCTGCTTTGCTGGAGACTGGCTGTCCGTGGTATCTCCTGTGTCGATCAGAAGTGACTCGGAGTCCATTGGCCAGAGTGCAATTGTGGGATAGAGTGCCAACGGCCAGCATGACGGTGCGCTGGCGCTTGTCCCTACCGCCCTTACAATCGTCTCCAAGAGTGCTCTCACCTGCGCGTAGCCGGAATCGGTCGCGAATATCAGTGCGCTATCGAGCACCCCCCGGTTTACACAAGCAAGATAGATAGAGCCATCCGCTGTCTCCGCGCGCGCCTTTAGGTCTGTCACCAGCAACGATGCCGCATTCTCCCCTTTTTGCGAGGGGTCGCCGACCGATGCGTCCTGTACTAGCGTGAGAGCCCGCCCACTGGCACCAATCTGCACGGAGGCAGTTCTCGGAACTGTTGTCCCGTCTGTAGGGGTGTAAAGTGTTCCGATGGCGCTGCTCAGTTCTCCGTCGACCGCGAATGCCTGCTCGATCGCAAGCACCGCATGTTCCACAGCTTCTGTTTTTCCATTGCCTGGGCCGCCGACGAGCAGCACTGTCGTCGGTGCTGACGGATGTTCTCTAGCAACCGCGTTGGCCCATTCGGTTATGCGCCCTAGAAGCGGTGTCTCGATTAGACTCCCCGACGGTCGCCCACTGGCTCCGTCATGAAAGAGTCTGCGCACTCCTCCTGACCTATGACCTGCCCAGTCGTACAGACCCTGCGGAAATGAAGCTTGCGTTCTCGTCTGAGGCATTGCCCTACCTACCGTTTGGGGAGAATGTCTACTCTCGTCCTGTCTAACTTGAGTTGCAGGTCATTGGCGTACTGACTTTTTCTTGCGTTTCGTTGGTGTTGTATGCTTGGTCCGTCGTCTGCTTGAGCGAAGGAGCTCTTTTACGTGTTTTCCAAGCCAGTAGCCGAGCCGGACGGGTACCGCGTTTCCGATCTGCGTGTACTTGGGCAACTCACGCTCCCAGATTCCATCAAGTGGGCGTCCAGCACGACGGCTACCACCTGTCGTTCGTGGTCCCGTGAATGAAAACCAATCGGGAAATGTCTGCAGGCGAGCCCACTCACGTACCGTGAGGATGCGCGACTGACCGTAGTGAACGAAGTCGTCGGGTAGAGAGGTTACAGTTATGCTCGGCCTCTCGTTGTTCCAGGTGACTGGGAGTACGCGCTGCGCGAATTTCTTCGTTTTCGGCGCGGTAGTTTGGCCTTCTGCGTTGATGCCGCGGAGAGAATCGAATCTGGCCACAACTCTTTCCGAGTGCATACTGTACTCCATCTCGGTTAACAAGTTGCCAGTAGCTATTTGCTTTCCGTGGCGTGTCTGTCGTGCGCGTCTCTGAAATTTTGTTTGTGCTTTGCGCGGATAGTTCTCGGTCGCCCGCTTGCCTCGATGAAAGCTCGTATCTACGAGATCACCGATGGCATCCCTAATGTTCGGCGGAGACTCCCGCCGGTTTGGAATAAGTCCTCGGGGGTTGTGCACCGTATTGCTTCGATCAGACTTGCTAACTCGCACTCCCAAGTCTTTTCGAACGCCGACAAGAATTATTCGGGGACGGTTCTGGGGTACGCCGAAGTCATAGGCATGAATTAGATCCCAACCGACTTCGTAGCCATCGATCTCCTCGAACGCTTGCCGAACCTCCTCCCAGATTTCGCCTGACTTGCCGTTTGGGCGCCATCGACCGGTCAGCAGCCCCCGGACATTTTCAAACAGAAACGCTTTTGGCTGTAGTCGCTCAATCACTCTTATCATATGCCTGAACAGGTGGTTCGCGGGGACGTCAGCTCGGTCAATCGCGTGAGTACGGCGATGTCCGATCCCAGAATATCCCTGACACGGGGGTCCACCAGTCACGAGGTCGACTGTGATTCCTTTCGCGCTCCAGTCTTTCTGAATCTCGTTCAGCTTCTTGTCTGATAGATCGGCGATATCGCCGATTCGAATTAGGGAGGCCTTTCCAAGGTTTGCTTGAAACGTGTCGGCCGCATGGCGATTGAGCTCACTGAACAGGAGAGTATCAAACCCAGCTGATCTCAGTCCCAATGAGAGTCCACCACATCCGGCGAAGAGATCTACGCAGGTAAGACGCGTCGCCTTGAGCACCAATTGATTATTCCTCGAGGGTTCATGCTTATCCTTGCGCCGGCCCCTCGTCTGCTGGGTCGCGGCAATAGTGCTAGATGGTTGTCAACAGGTCACCGCCTACGCGGCGCCCTTGAATACATGTGAGCGATGCCAACGGAGGAACGCCGCATGTGGTTTCTCGTCGATTGCTTTTGGAAGAAGTGCGTATCCTGTCGGAATGAGTAGTTGTCGCAGCGTTGAATCGATT
>CAIWEX010000809.1 GCA_903911795.1 uncultured Schlesneria sp. | reverse complement strand
GCACATTCAGGTCGTAGACTTTCTTCACCATCTTGTTGGCGAGATCCTGCGGAAACGTTGGCTCTCCAGACCAGTTTTGCTCCCCACCAGGCCCTCCCGTAAGATACGGAGTGGTAAAGAAGGCCGTGCGTCCCTGCGGCGAGCCATCGAGCGTGATCTTCACGCCACCGATCTTGAAACGGTTGCGGTACTTTGTCCATTCGGCGACAGGTATCTCGGCAAGCACTTTGTCGACATCGGTAATGAACGGATACGCCACGACGTCGATCAAGTTGGCTCCCGCCTCGCTGGCCCGCTTGATGGTCATGACCTGCGGGAAATGCGTGGCGCCTTCATGGGCCGTGGTGACACCCGCCTCGGCATAGAGCATCTGGCCTGCCCGAGTCCAGTCGATCTCGTGCCGCGCTGTCATCGGTTCGGATTGTTCGAAGACCGGCAGAAATGCGGTCTCCATGATCAGCCCCCATGGCTCCTTCGTGCCTGGCTTGCGAACGATCACACCGCCCGGTGGAGTCTCGGTCTCGGCTGAGATTCCATATTTCTTCAGAGCCAGCGAGTTCAATACGCCGCCATGCATCGAGACGTGATCGATGCGGACAGGGTTGTTCGGGAAGGCGGCATCAAGGTCGTCGCGATTGAGTAAGCGGCCGTTTGGCATGACCGTGTCGTCATAGCCATACCCCATGATCAGTTCGCCACTACGAATCTTTCTTTCGGTGGCATACTTCTTCAACTCGGCGATAATGCTCGGCACGTCCTTGCCAGGTCCAGATGGGGGCGCGTAGAGCTTGCATTGGTTGGCAACCAGCAGCGAGTTGATGTAATGGCTGTGTCCGTCCAGGAAACCAGGCAACAGTGCCTTGCCACCCAGATCGACGACCCTGGTGGAATCCCTCTTCAACGCAAGAGCAGCCTCTTTCGCGCCAACGAAGAGAATCCTGCCATCTTTCACCACCAGTGCTTCAACGTAGGCAGGCGTCTCGCCATCCATGGTCAGGATCGAGCCGCCGTGATAAATGGTGTCCGCCGCTTGGGCACTGGCCGACAGGGTTGTCATCAGAACGCAGAGCGTCACGATCCAGGCGAGTCGTGTGCGACGCAGCATTGAGCTCGCAGGAATTCGGGGCGCGATCGATAGAATCCGTTGTTTGAGCCCCATTGTGCTATTCGTCGTGAGCGATTTCTGCAATTGATTCCTGCTTCTTTCTAAACATTCCGGTGATCACAGGACCGTTCTACCAAAGCAAGACGATACCGTCCAACGCCCGAGGCAGAGTTTGATCAATCCAATCTCTGCGGTTGGAAGTCTGATAGTTGAGTTGTACAGGGGGAACCGGGGTGTTGCCCGCTGGCGATCTCCATCCAGATCTCGTCGATGAGATGGCAAAGACGGCGGCCCAGGCTGCGAATGATGTGCTGCGCATCTGTATTCGAGCACTCGATTATTGTCCGCCGATGGATCTGACCTTCGGTGACTATCTGCGTGCGATCATCACCGCGGACTTCGATATGGTGGAAGAGGACTCGCATGGTTACCGGGTCGCATTTGTGGAGGCGTTTCAGAAACGCGGGATCAGCGCGGCCGGGATTAAGAGCATGGCGGTCGAAGACCTGCTGCATCCGCTCAACCCAAGCAAACTGAAGGCGACGGAAGAAGAACAACTTGGAGTGTTCCTGCGGGAATTGAAGAACTCCGTGGGCTATCTGACAGATCGCGAAGCCCTGTATGAAAAAACCAAAGACATGATTCGCGGAAAGCAGGGACTGCATCGCCGGATCGAGGCCGGGATTATCTCGGGCGGTGATGAAAAGCTCTTTTCGGAGCTGACTGGTCTGATGTTTCCGGGGGACGCGAAGGCGACCGAAAAGCTGGGGCTGGAATTCGCTTACTTGACGACGGAGACCGCTTCGTACGCGGTCGGTAACGTCTCAGTAGCCAATCGAGTCACGCCGGACGGAAACATTGTCAATCATGTGGTGATCACACTCATCCAGAAGCGTGGTGTCCGGTTCAAAGTCGAAGGCAAGAATGTGACGGTCGACGAAAAGAACTTCTTTGTTCCTGACAAGACTCCGGCAGACCAATGGGGCGAGAATCACATTATTTTTCGGGGCGGATGCACGCTGATCTTTGATCTCGACACGTTGCGACTGCGATACGCCATCAAGAAGGACGTTGATGATCGGGCGCGGATGGTGCGGCAGTTCAAGTTTGAGCAGGGGATGCTCGGCGCTGACGATCAGACCTACTTCAGTAACAAGACAATGAATGCACTGGCCGGCCCGTTTGCCTTCATGCATTCGCATAACGCATTGAATGGAGACCGCCATGACCACTGAGACCCCTGTTGATTCGATCAAAGTCAGGATGTATCGGCATGGATTTGGCGATTGCTTCCTGTTGTCTTTTTATCAGGACGCGGATCGCGTCTTTACAATGCTGATCGATTGCGGAATCAAGCATAACACCAAGTCTGATGACGTCCCGATTGAGGATGTCATTGAGGACCTTCGAACGACTCTCACTCCTGCGGGGGGCCGCAGCCCTCAAGTTGACGTGCTGGTGGCGACTCACGAGCACTGGGATCACATTTCGTTCTTTCATCCCACGAGAAGTCCCGACTACTTTGGCGACTTTGAGATCGGCCAGGTCTGGCTGGCCTGGACAGAGAATCCAGACGATGAAGAAGCGGTCGCGATCAACTCTCGGCTGCGCGACGGTGTGGCGGCGCTGCAGGTTGCCGCGATGCAACTTAAGGCCGCCGAGCAAATGGAATCCAGTCAACTGAGCGGAATGTACTTTGGTGACTCGGTTGCTAGCGCTCGAAAGCAATTCAACATCGCCATGAATGATGTGCTGGGCTTTTACGGCGTCACCTCACAGACCAAAACAAGCGAGAGCGGCATCAAGTACAAGAAAAATGGCACGATCAGCGTCGAAACTGAAGTCGCGATGAAACACATCGTCGAACTCGGCAAGAACGGGATCAAGTACTTTTTGCCCGGTACAAAAGTTGACGGGCGATCCCTGCCGTCAGGTGTCAACGTTTATGTCCTTGGCCCGCCCCGAAACAGTCTCATCAATAAATCCAACCCGACGAAAGGGGCCGCACATGAGACCTATCTGGGGATCGACAATTCCGGACTGACCAGCTTCATCGACGGCATGCTTCAAATGGGGGCGTCGGGGCCAGCGGAAACGCAAGGCGACAACGGCGGACCGTTTGGCGATGACATCGGTATCACAGTGGATGGCGCCAAAAGGGATCCCTATTTCAAGGCCACGTACTTTGCGACAAGAGAAAAGTACCGAAGAATCGATCATAACTGGCTGGACATTGCCGGGCAGTTCGCGTTGCAACTCGACGGCGCGATCAACAATACCAGCCTGGTGCTGGCGATCGAATTGGCCAATACGGGCAAGGTGTTGTTGTTTCCAGGTGACGCTCAGGTCGGCAGTTGGTTAAGCTGGCACGATCATGAATGGAAGACGAAACGTGGTTCCACGACCGAGACGCTGACTGCCGAAGACCTGCTGCGCAATACGGTGCTTTACAAAGTCAGCCATCACGGAAGCCATAATGCGACCGTCAAAGACAAGGGGCTGGAGTTGATGACTCACCCGGACCTTGTTGCCTTGATGCCAGAAAAGGAAGACAGCTACAGCGGTATCCCGTACGAGCCCCTCATGACCCGTCTCAACGAACTCTGCAAAGGGCGAGTCCTTGTCTCTGCTGACGTCAACTTTCCTCCAGAAAGCCTGATCAGGAAGCGGCCACCCGAAATGAGTGATTCCGAGTGGAAAGCGTTCAAGGCCAACGTGGTCGTGGACCGGCTATATGTGGAATACACCGTCCGCTGAGTTTGCCGTACAGCGACAATTAAAAATCCGCTTCGCGATGACTCACGTAAGAATCAGATCATGTTTTTATGGTTCTGCCCGGGGACTTCGGGCCGACCATTCCATCTGATTTTCATGTGACGCGAGAATCATGGCATGGTGGTTGGTGCGCTTTGATCTCGTGACTCACGTTGATTGGATTGCCGATCACCACGACTCTTTTGCTGTATACGTCATGGGCGCACTGAAAAATGTGTCGGATTCCCATTCTCGAACGATCGGCCCGTTGGTGTCAGGCCAATGGGACTGATTTCGGGGGCTTGTCGTCACAAATACTCCGAAGGAGTTACTTCATATAGCCCAGGGTTGCCGCGTTTCGCGGCTACCCTGGGAATGCGTGCAGGAGACTCATTTACCCAGAATGGGTTACGTCAAGAATGATGACGGAACCCCG
>CAIWEX010000808.1 GCA_903911795.1 uncultured Schlesneria sp. | reverse complement strand
TGGTCATTCGGTTACACCACGCTGGCGGTGGGCCATTTGAACATCCTGTCCGTTTCGTTCGTCGCCATCCTGATTGGATTGGGGATCGATTTCTCAATTCACATTCTTTCCAAGTACCTGGAACTGCGGCATCAAGGTCTGGGCCTACGGGCCGCACTGCTGGAAACGACTGGAAGTGTTGGCGGAGGAATTGTCACCGGGGCTGTGACAACGTCGCTGGCGTTCTTCTGCGCAACATTCACCGAGTTTCTCGGTGTTGCTGAACTGGGAATCATCGCTGGTGGCGGGATCATGCTCTGCGCCCTCGCAGCGTTTACATTCCTGCCAGCAATCATCTCGATGGCTGATCGTAATACAGAGCCCCGAAAGCTGCCGACACCGTTTCAGGGCCGTGCACTGCGTCACGCGACGCTGAACCATCCCTGGCTGGTGCTGGCATTATCCTTGGGCATGATGGGCTACGTGGGTTACCGAGCGTTTGACTGGACAGGCCCCCTGCCGAAACCGTTGACGGTCTATGATCACAACCTGCTGCATCTGCAGGCCGAAGGTCTGGAATCTGTCGAAGCGCAGCGCCATATCTTCGAATCGTCAAAGCACTCGCTGCTGTATGCGATTTCGATGGCAGACTCGGCCGAACAGGCGCGAGACATGAAACGCCGCTTTGAAGCATTGCCGACTGTGCATCATGTTCAGGAACTGGCATCACGCCTTCCATCGTCGCCATCCACGGAAACAAAGTTGCTGGTTCAGGGGTTCAACGCACAACTGGCCAAACTTCCTGCTGAACCTCCCGCTCCTGCGCCTCTTAATCCGCGCGATGTCGGTGTTGCACTCGAAGATCTCTGCCAGTCGTTCAAAGGAAAACGCGATCCGGTTTCTCAGCGGATTGTCGCAAACCTCGATCAATTTCTGGATACGATGGAACGACTTCCACTGCAGGAGCAGATGCTGCTGCTGGGGGAATTCCAGTATCGCATGTCGTATGCATTACTGGCTCAATTCCAGGCCATCGCGGCGGCATCCAATCCCGAACCGGTTGAGCCCGAAGATTTGCCAGCGGAATTGAAGTCTCGGTTTGTCAGTCCTCATGGTCGATGGTTGCTTCAGGTTTACCCGAAGGATCAAGTCTGGGACATGGAACCGCTGGAACGGTTTGTCAAAGACATCCGCTCGGTCGATACAGAAGTGACCGGGGTTCCCCTGCAGAACTTTGAAGCGGCACGCCAGATCAAGAGCAGCTATGAAGTCTGTGCCTTGTACGCTCTGGCTGTCATCGTCATTACGCTATTGCTGGATTTCTCTCGCAAGGAACGATTGCTGGGGACGTTTGTTCCCGCATTAGCACTGACTTTGGTCGCCGGATTTGTGATGCACCTGCGGCACATGCCCTGGACGTACAGTTCGCTGTTGATCATGTACGCCTGCCTGACTGTTGCGGCAGCGTTAATTACAGACACACGTGCTGTCGTCCATTCGGTTCTCGCTTTGCTGCCACCTGTGGTCGGTATGGGAATCACATTCGGGCTGCTGGTGGTCTTCGATATCCCATTGAATCCTGCCAACTTGATCATCCTGCCGCTGATCCTGGGGATCGGAGTCGATAACGGGGTTCACATCATTCACGACTGTCGGTCACAACCGGACCGGGTCTATTGCACGGCTCCCAGTACCATTAATGCCATCATGCTGACATCGACCACGACCATGGTTGGTTTTGGCAGCATGATGATCGCCGCTCACCGAGGTCTGTACAGCTTGGGTGCCGTGTTGACGATTGGTGTTGGAGCCTGTTTGTTTGTGTCACTGGTCACGTTACCCGCGATGCTGACAATCTCCACGCGGTATCGGATACGAATGCCTGTCATGGACCTGGCCACGAATCCCGGGCCTGCTGTACCGACGATTGATACTGCTGAAGATGCCGTCGAAACGTCGGACGAAATGCTGACCGACAGCGATGAACCACCTGCCACTATCAAGATGATGCCGGGTCGCGTCGCGTAACAGTCCTGCTCGATCCTCCTCTTGACGATTTTCCTTGAAGTGGGGTACATCCCCACTATGCGTCACGCACTGCTCATTATTGCTGCCATTTTTCTCACCGCAATTCCATTGCGGGCATGGGGATGGGTTGAGGAGCGGCAACTTGGCCCCTATCTGATCCGGGCCGAATTCCCCTTGCGCGACTCGCAAAATCTGGTCGATGAACTCGCAGATCTGCAGACCGACATCGAACGTCAGTTGAAGCTGAAATGCGAACCAGCTGAAATCCAGATTCACCTGTTTCGCAGTCGTTGGAGCTACACGGACTACTTGAGCAAGCGGATTCCGGAAGGAACAAAAAGGCAGGCGCTATTTGTTCAGGGAACAGACGCCTCACGCGTTTATGCCTATCGACATTCCGGTCTGGAGACAGACGTTCGTCACGAAACGACGCATGCGCTGCTGCACAGTGCATTGCCGTTTGTCCCACTTTGGCTGGACGAAGGATTGGCCGAATACTTTGAGGTCTCGCCAGGGATGCGCGAGAAGCACAATCCGCATCGAAGGGAATTGCAATGGGCCATTCGCCTGGGATGGCGCCCCGCGATCGAGCGACTCGAAGCGAAGCACGAACTGCTGGAAATGGAAAAGAACGACTATCGCGACGCGTGGGGAGTTCTGCACTTCGTCCTGCATGGCCCGCCTGCCGCTCGCGAGGCGTTGGCGGACTATTTTGCAGAAGTCCAGTCAGGGAAACCCCCGGCACCGTTAAGCAAGCACCTGCGACGCAAGATCCCTAATCTGGAACAGCGGATCATTGAGCATTTGAAGTAGCGGGAAGCTATCAGCGGGCAGAAGAGCACGTGTCAACGTTGGACGAATTTGATTTCTACTCCAAAGGAGTTACATCCTATAGCCCAGGGTTGCTCACGAAGTGAGCTACCCTGGGTCCGAACGATAAAATGGCCCCGTACCCCAACGGGGTTCCGTCAAACTCGAT
>CAIWEX010000807.1 GCA_903911795.1 uncultured Schlesneria sp. | reverse complement strand
GGAGCGGGTGGTGGCGGAGGAGCAGGTCAATCCGCAGGTGGTGGTGGAAGTTCTCAATCTTCGCGGTAATCGGCGAAGTACGGAACAAATCAGGACGGTAAACACTTTTCGAATTCGAAAACTTCTCTACAGACTGAATGGATTCGATGGCGGGCAATCCGTTTCCGACAACTCTTGACGCGGGTCCTGGTCCCTTCGGGGACCCAGGATTCGGTACGACTACGCAGAAGTCGACTGCATCTTCGCAGGTCGGAAAGCTGTATGCCGACCTGTTTTCAAAACCACAACAACCCGAGGAAAAGGGCCGCGGAAAACCTCAATCTCATGAACGAGGTGAGTCCCAACCGTCCGTAGTCCCGGCCCCTCGCAGCCCGACAACGCTCGCCGAATGTGGCCTGCAACTAGGGTTCATCGCAGACCTGGTCCTGAAACAACTCTACCTGCACGGAACATTGCTTGGGGGTGACATTGCCCGGGCAACACGGCTTCCATTCTCCATCGTGGATGAAGCACTGCGGACGATGCGGGATCAGAAGTGCATCGAAGTCGCTTCCGGCGACCTTGTCGGTCGCGTTTCTTACCGTTTCGCTCTGACCGAACTGGGGCGCGCCAGAGCGAGAGAATCGTTTGAACATTGTCGGTATGTCGGCCCCGCACCTGTCCCGATCGAGCAATACATCGAACAGTGCAAACTGCAACACGTGACAGGCACGACCTGCACGATGCAGAAACTGCGAGCCACATTCGCCGACTGCGTCATTCATCCAAGCATGCTGGAAGAACTTGGACCTGCCGTCTGTAGCGGGACATCGGTCTTCCTGCACGGTCCTCCGGGGAATGGTAAGACGCTGATTGCTAAAGGCCTGGGACGATTCCTGAACATTCAAGGAGGGGAGATCTACATCCCCTACGCCATCCAGGCAGAAAGCAGCATCATCACGCTGTTCGACCCGGGAATCCATCACACCACAGATGATCTTCCGGCGACACGTTCACCCAGCTCGATCGAGTCACCCAGCTACGTCATGCCCGATGGCTATTTCGACATTCGCTGGCGACGGATTCGCCGTCCGGTCGTTGTCACGGGTGGTGAACTGACGCTGGAAATGCTGGAACTGCAATACAACCAGGCGGCCAATATCTACACAGCTCCAATGCATATCAAAGCCAATGGGGGAGTGTTCCTGATTGACGACTTCGGTCGCCAACTGGTTCGGCCGAAGGACCTGCTCAATCGTTGGATTGTCCCGCTGGAAGAACGGGTTGATTACCTGACTCTTTCAACCGGTCGCAAATTCATGCTTCCCTTTGAACAGTTGATCATCTTCTCGACGAACCTGGAACCACGAGAACTGGTTGATGATGCCTTCCTCAGGCGCATTCGTCACAAAGTGAAAATCGAAGCCCCGGACCGATCAACGTATGCCGAAATTTTTCGATTGCTGTGTCAACAGAAGCAGATCCAATTCAATTTGGCAGCGGTCGAATTGCTGTTTCGCAAGTACTACCATTCAGGTCGGGTTCCGCGATCGAGCGATCCCCGTGATCTCCTGGAGATCGCCGATTCGATCTGCCAGTTCCATGAGCAACCGTTTGTATTGAACGAAGGCTTGATGGACGAGTCAGCACGTCGCTTTTTTCAGTTGTAACAAGCCTCATTAGTCCTATTCGAATTTATTGTTGTCGACGGGTCGGAACCCGCTGTGCGGGAGGAGTTTACCGTGGTACGTTCTTCGCGTTTCGCCGCATGGCTTGTGAGTGCAGCAAGTCTGGCCGTCGTGGCATCGGGTTGCAACACGGCTCCCAAAACTGCATCAACGGGTAACTTGCCTCAGAAGACTCCAGCGGCTGCAACGAAGCCGGCACCTGAACCGCCCGAGTTCATGTTTGGCAAGGACCTGAAGGACCCCGTCAAAGTTCATCTCGCGTACGGAACGTGGCATGAGCAGGATGGGAATCTGGCTGAAGCTCGCATTTCGTATGACAAGGTCTTGCAGAAGAACCCGAAGAACGTCGATGCGATGATGGGATTGGCCCGGCTGGATATCGCGATGGGACGATTGGACGATGCTGAAAAGCGTCTGGCTAAAGCCCGTAAGATCGCGCCGAAGGATTCGAAAGTTGCTGTCTCATATGGACAGTATTTCTCGGCCAAGGGTGACTGGCCGAGGGCTCTCGAATACATGAAGGAAGCGACCGAACTGGCACCCTATGACACGGCGTGTGCCTATCATCTCGGTTACGTTCAGGCAAAATCAGGCGACCTGACATCGGCCCTGGCCAGCTTCACGACGGCGGTTGGTGCCGCTCAGGCTGAGTACAATCTCGCTTACATCATGCATGAACAGGGAAACCTGTTGCAGGCTGAAGAGCACTTGCACAAATCAATCGCGTTGAAGCCTGATCTTGCTCAAGCACAGACGCTGCTCATCACCATCCGTCAGCAACGGAGTAACACGAAACCTCAAGTTGCTCAGATGCAAGGGACACCGTCGAACAGAGTTCAGGCGGCAAGTTACTCCGAGCCTTCACAGCCCCTGCGGAGCGCGTTTGATCCCGTCCCTGGGGGAAGATAAGATTCAAACGTTTCAGGTCCAGGCGATGACCATGGCTATGTTCTTTGCCTCTGGCACGATGTGCTGCCGATATCGGCGTTTTAGTCCCCGTCTTCAGCGTACTCCGAAGGAGTTACGCCTCATAGCCCAGGGTTGCGAGCACAGCGAGCTACCCTGGGTCAATCTGTGGAGCTACTCGTCAGACATCCAGGACTCCAATTGATGTTCGTCCGCGAGTCTGCGAGCTTCAATCGGACCAACGAGCCAGAGCGCCGTCGCCCAGCCATCAGCTTCAAGACACGTTCGCGCACTGACGGAACTGGATCGAGAAGCGACGGGGTAAGGACGCCCGGTTTTCGGACTTATCAAGTGGTGAATGGTTTGGCCGTCGATGACTCGCGTGGTGCGTGATGTTCCGCTGGTCGCAAGCGCCGCGTTCGTCAACAATAAGGTCTTTTTCGGCTGCGATGGGTTCGCCGGATCTTCGATGGCGACATTCCAGCTTCCGCTAGCGAGCAATTCGCCACCGACATCAATCAGGAACTCTGGTTCACGATCCGGGTTTGATTGTCGTATCACAGCGGCAATCCGATCCGCAGTGTATCCTTGCAGGATCGAACCGAGATCAATCTGCAATTCAGGATGTTGCTTTTTCAAAGTGTTTGCTTCGCGATCGACGGACAGCTTCTGCCAGCCAACCTTAGCCAGGATGGCTGCTAATTCGGTATCCGTGGGGGCAGTCTGGATTTCCCCCTCTGGCCCGAATCCCCACGCCTTGACCAGTGGGGCGACGGTAATGTCATACGCTCCGTCCGTCGCACGACTGAGTTCCTGTGCGTGCGCAACCAGTTGAATTAACTCAGCCGGAACCTCCATTTCCAATGTTGTCTCATTGGCGTTGAACTCCGCCGTTGCAGATCCAGGACTCCAGTGTGACAGCGATTCTTCGATGCGTTGCACTTCCGCTGCGATTCGCTCACGCAACCGGGTGAAATCAAGGGCACCCGTTCGAAATCTGACTCGCCACGTTGTTCCGAAGGCCTGCCCCGACATCTCTGTCAGGCCCGATATGGTCGGCATGTTCTGAGTAACAGTCGGCTTCAAATCTGTTGCAGCAAGCCCAACCCCCACTGAAACCAGCAACAGTCCTGCAACTGCATCTCGCAAACCAAACCGGTCGTGGCGACCGCCACTTCGAACAAACTTCAGCAGGGCGCCGGTTGGACATCCGAACCTGCAATAGGCCTGGGGAACAGAGATCGACGCCGCCAGACCCGCGATCGCGATGACGGCAGAAACAATTGCAGCACCTTTTAAGACCCACGCATCGAACGGTTCGAGCATCGTAAGATCAAAACTGGGAACGGTAATGGCAATCACAAAACCGAAAACAAGCAGAACCGCAGGAAATCGACCAAGCAAGGTCCGCCATCGTTCAGGAACTGCCACGTGACACTGTCGAAAGCGACCGAGCCAGCCCTGTACGATTCCGTGAGGGCAAATGTGTTGGCAGTAGACGTTGCGTCGAGTACCCCACGGTGTCACAAGTGCCACCACGGCCAGCAGGACAATTCCAGGCGACGCCCGGAACGGTATTCCGTGCCGCCCCCACCCGGCAAACGTTGCCAGTGACAGCAGATCCCCGCACCAGATTCCCAGCACAGCCACGGCAATGATGTGCCAGAGTGTCAGGAATCGGCGGGAACTTCGAAGTCGAGTAACAGAGACTATTAGACCACCGATCGCGATGATCGCCACACAGATGTTACGTGTTGAGAAGAGCGAACTTGAAACGGTTGAAGGCGTCGATTCGTCTGCACGAAATCGACGACGGAGACCTTCCGCGACAGCAAAACTCGTCTGTGTCGCTCCCGACACCCCTTCAATTCCGGCGTCGCGAAAGTTGATCGTCGGCCAGTCTTCAACGTGATGCTTCGCCAACAATGCCAGGAATTCAACGTCATCTCGAACACGGTCGACGTAGTCAGGTGTATCGAAAGTCGTACGAAGCCGAACTCCGAGAATTGTCTGGCGGTCGATTGCGACTGCAACCATCGATTCCGTTGGCCCTCGATATCCCCGGACATTGTCGGACGCTGGTGCCGTTCGAACGACGTACCCCAGCGGTAGACCTGCGTTGTCGAGGACCAAGAACCAGGCGGAGCGGACGGGATCTTCTTTAAATTCAGCCGCACGAGGAAAAAACGTTCGCACTTCATCAAGCGTCATGGGCTGCGGAAAGCGTCGTGACGAGTTATGTCCGCGCAATCGACGTTCCACCGCTTCTGTCATCGCCAGACTGGTGAGAGTCGATCCGCTGACACCGTCAATTTTTGGCAATCGTTCTGCTTCCGGTGCCCAGCCCACGAATTGTCGCCAGAACGAATGATGACGTTCGACATCACGGACATGAGCGGGCGTATCTCCACTCGAAAGAATCTTAACCCCAACCACGCGCCCTTGGGGATCGATGGCCGCCAGCAGATTGCTGGCACCGGAGTAGCCGATGATGTCGTCCGAATTCGGTGACGTCGCCAGAACACTTCCCAATTTCTCGCCCAGCGAATTCCAGACCGCACAAAAAGCACGTTCATCGACAGGCGACAGTCTGTGGGCATCGGGGAAAAACGTGCGAACATCGTTCAGTGAAATCGAATCGTCTGGAAGCAATGAACGGCGTTCTGCGAGATGCAATAGCCAGGCGGCTAGCAAAATTGCCAACAGTCGATACATCCGCAAGGCAGTCACCCGAATCATTTGACTTCCAGGATCTGCAGTGCGTCAGCATGAACGAGTCCGTCTGCCCCCTCAGAGGTAAGCGTGAAAGAAGCTTCCCCTTCAGGAAACTCAAATCGACCCAGCGAATGAAATCCGTGAGGGTCAGTGGTCTCTTCCCGTTGATTAATGCGGAGCTTCAGTGGCTTCTGACCCGTTCGTTCCAGAATACACGTTGCTTTCATCGCTCGGTTTTCGTGTGGTGCCCAGGCGAATCGCAACTCATATTTCCCGGCTGTCTTAATCGAAAACGTGAATCGGGCCTCGGACTTATCACCAGGTGAGGCATATCGGTATCCATCGCCTACGAATGGAGACAGGCTCCCTGTTTCACCCCATTTTCCAGTGAGTTTCGCCTGAGTTTCATCAATCACGATTCCCGGCAGCGAAGTCACGACAACTCGCTTGACTGCCGAGGCGGTCGGTTTGACCCCTTCGACCGTATCCGTCGCCTTGGAGAGATAACCAACCACTCCCTGAACATCTTTGTCGCGATAGAGTGATCCGTCGAGAGTATCGCGGCGCATCGCACCCGGTTGCTTCATCAGATCGATCAGTTCACCCAGGTGGTAGTGATAAACCCCGCGCGGTGTGACCTTGTGCTTAACACCCAGATACGCCGCCTTGCCGACAACTTCCCCCATCATTCCGCACGTCCGCATCACGCGAACGGTTCCGAGTGCTTCGTGATTCACGCTGATACAACGGCCTGCCATCAGCAGATTCGGAACATTTTTCGAATAGAAGCAGCGATACGGGATCGGGTAGCCATTCTTTCGGTCGACCCCGGCCCCAAATTCTGCTCGCGAAATGAACGGATTGTCGGGAAACTTTTTGGCAAATTGTTCTTTGGGGTAGTGCAGATCGATATCCCACGTTGTCGGAACACAACCGTCTGGAAACTCCTTCTGCGATACGATGTCTTCGCGATTCAGGACGATATCTCCGTCAAGCAATCGCGATTCGCGCGGCCCCCCGACGTAGGCAACCCATTTCAGTGCCGCGGTGGCGTTCTTTTCCTTTTCGCTTCCCTTCTTGATGGCCGTGAAGGCACCATAGACCGCTCGCAGATTCCAGTCGCGGATCAGCTCCAGATCGCGAATCGGGTCCTTGTCGAATCCCGACTCCCAGAACCATTCCCCTTTCATGAACGGCTTGCCTTCGATTTCGGATTTGCTTTTAACCGTCTTGGGAAAATCGCTTTCTTCGAGTTGGAGTGCCCATGGTGTTTCAGGCCAGGTCTGTGGCGCCGCTTCGTGCTGCCAGAACCACATGTTGGACATCCCCATGCGCCCTTTAGGCTCAACACGATAAGCCGCCCCGGCAAGTGCCCCGATCGCACCGTGGCCTGTACAATCTGCAAAGAATTTGCCTCGAAACCTGCGGTGTCGACTGGTGCGAACTTCCAGAGCAGTGACGGACCGAATGGGTGCGGCTTCGTACCCGGCTTCCTTGCGGGCCTTTTCATCGGCGTTTGCGTCGAGTTCCACATCCGTCACAAAGTGCCCGAGGAACAGTGAAATCGATTTTTCACGACGGACCAGCTTTTCTTTGCGAGCATCCCCAAAATGAGCACCATCGCCAGGGGAGTCTGGTGCATGGTCTGCAAATTCTTCGACGATTTCACCGAGATGAGGATACTTGCCTCGTAGTGTTCCTCCTTGAGCCCAGACTCGCACTTCGCTGCTGCCGTTACCACCGAGTACAAATCGATCTTGAATCAGTGCGACCTTGAGAGACTGCCGAGCCGCAGAGATTGCGGCCGCAATTCCCGCATATCCGCCCCCGACAACAACAACATCGAATTCCCCCTGATCTTCGACATCAGCCGGCAGATTCAAAAGCTGCTTCCGAACGGCGGCGAGGTCGGCGGCAGCGGGTGGTTCAAAGCGGGAGTCATTACAGAGCAGAATCGCATCACAGAGTCCGTCAAATCCGGTCAGGTCATGGAGTG
>CAIWEX010000806.1 GCA_903911795.1 uncultured Schlesneria sp. | reverse complement strand
GATCATACCGGAAGTATTCCGCAGGATGCAGTCGGCCGCCGATTTTCTCGGGGTAACTTTTTTCGCTTTGGGGTGACTGGGTGGTCGGAGATCAAAACCATGCGGCGTTTTACCTGACCGGACTTCGGCCAGATGCAAAAGCCAAAGCAACCTGATCGCGAGCGATTCACGATCATGTGGATATCAAAGGCCGGCGGTCACAGCTTAGGCCACTTGTCGTTCCAGGGCTGAAGCTGCTCCCACGCTCGAGACGCCTGCAGGACGAGAAGATCAGAGTGACGGTTGCCGATGACTTGCAGTCCGACCGGCAGACCAGCTTTCGTCCAGCCTGCGGGAAGACTCGCGGCGGGTTGTCCTGTGAGATTGAACGGGTACGTGAATCGCGTCCATTGCAACGGACCGAGGACTTCTCCGTCGATCGGATTTGCATCGTCTTGACCGACGGCAAACGGAGGGACGGGCAGAGTCGGACAGAGGAGCAGGTCGAACCGTTCGTAGATATGACGGACACGTTCCCAGAATTCGTGGCGTGCCGCCAGAGCATTGGCAAAGTCAACACCACGTAACTGACGTCCCTTCTCGACCACTTGACGCAATCCGGGGTCGAGCAAGTCTCCCTGCGTCGAAAGTTTCTTTTCAAGTGATGCGGCAGCAGTTCCAAAGAAGAAAACGCTCCAGGTGTCGTAGGAATCTGGCCAGTCGAGCGAGACCTGCTCAACGATCGCCCCCGTTTCGGCAAATCGCTCGGCTGCACGCAGACAGATCGAGGCGACTTCGGAGTCGACCTTGGCATAGCCGAGGTTCGGACTGTAGGCGATACGCTGGCCGCGAATCCCTTTGTCGAGATTCGGCGTGTATCGCTCGCCCGTGTGAGGAAGCGACATTAGATCGCGCGGGTCGGGGCCAGCCATCACATCGAGTGCTGCGGCCATGTCGGCGACAGTTCGTGTGATCGTGCCGATATGCCTGAGCATCGCGCCACCACTCCCGGGCCAGTTCGGGACTCGTCCAAAACTCGGCTTGAAACCGAAGACGCCGCAGAACGATGCTGGAATTCGCAGCGAGCCACCACCGTCAGTTCCGACGCCGATTGATCCCATCCCGGCAGCCACTGCAGCAGCGGCCCCACCACTGGAGCCACCCGGAGTCAGCTTGAGATCCCATGGATTGCGAGTGATCCCGAAAACACGATTGTCGGTGACCCCTTTCCAACCCTGCTCGGGAGTATTCGTCCGGCCAACCAGAATCATCCCCGCCTTACGCAAACGTTCGACGGCCGGGCAGTCATCCGCAGTGACATTCGTCTCAGTCAGTTTTGAACCAAACGTCGTGCGCGAACCCGCAACAAACAAGTTGTCTTTCACATGAAAGGGGACGCCGTTCAAGGGGCCAACTCGCTGGCCGCTCATCAACGCTTCGTCGGCCTTTTTCGCTGAACAGATCGCTTCTTCACGATGATTCGTTACGAAAGCACTGATCGCCGGGTTGTGCTGCTCGATGCGATCAAGGATTGCCGTGGTGGCATCGACAGACGACACTTTTCGCGTCCGGATCAACGATGCCAATTCAACCGCCGAAAGCCGCGTCAGTTCATCGCTCGGCATGAAAGGTTCCTGTTTCTGGGCCGAACAAAAGATCACGTGTCGTAATTCGCCAAGCCGGACTGCCACACGATAGCCCGCGCAACGCGTTTGCAGCAAGGGCCGAATTCGCGACCAGCAACGGCTCTTATCTTGACCGCCTCACCCGACTGGCGACGGATGGACCCCGCTACGGGGAATCTACTGTTCGGAGATTACTTCGCAACCACTGCGATGTTCCTCTTGAATTTCGTGATCCGAACTGGGCCTTGTCACGTTTTGCGGTGGAACCTGGTACCTGAGGACGGAGGACACGGAGATGTTGATTCCGATTGGAACCGACGCACCGGTCTATCATTGGCCGGTCATAACTGTCGGACTCATTGCCGTGAACACGGCACTGTTTTTCCTCATCGGCCATCCCCAGGAATGGATGTTGAGTATTGGTAATGGCTGGCATCCCCTGCAATGGGTGACTGCCTCGTTTCTGCATGCAAACGTGTACCATCTTGTCGGCAACATGATCTTCCTGTGGGCCTACGGCCTGGTTGTCGAAGGTAAAATCGGCTCGTGGCGGTTCCTGGTCACGTATCTGCTGATTGCCGCTTTTGAGAATCTGGTGGCTCAAACTTTGTTTGGGTTTGGAGGAAGCGGAAAAGACGATCAGTTGCGTTACGTCCTGGGGGCTTCGGGTGCGATCTGCGGATTGATGGCAATGGCTTTGCTTTGGGCACCCGAAAACACGTTTACGGTTGTGTGGGGCTACAAATGGGGCCCGTACGCCTCAGCAACGGATCACGAGATCAGCATCCTGGGATTTTCGCTCTGGTTCATTGGCTGGGATCTGCTCGCCGCCGTACTTTACCGCTTCCCGCTGAGCACTCCCGTGCTCCACTTGCTGGGTGCCGTCATCGGATTCGTTGTCGGCGTCGTGTTTCTGCAAAACCGCTGGGTCGATTGCGAAAACTACGACCTATTCACACGTTGGTCCGGCGGCAGTGGCCATCCGATCCAGCAGATGAAACGCATCTGGAAATCAGCGAGCCATCAACGTCAGAAAAAGTCGTCCAGAAAACTTCAGCCGCTCTACAAGGTCATCATATTGAACGAAGCAGTCGGCGAGGCCGAACAACCGCGCGCAAGGAAACGACATCAGGCGACGGACGTCGATTGGCGGACCGTAAAGTGAATTTCCAAGGCCGTCCCATGTCGGTGATGATTTCAAAGTCAAAAAGCCGAGGCCACCTTACGGTTGCCTCGGCTTCTTGCGTTGAATTCAAGCCTGAATCGCTTGCGATCAGGTTGTTCCGCCCTTGCGAGCCTTCTTGGCCTGGTTCGCGGCTTCGCGTTCTGCCAGGTCTACGCGTTCGACCAGCTTGGTCGCCTTACCGACGCGGTCACGCAGGAAGAACAGCTTGGCGCGACGGACTTTACCGTGACGCTTCACTTCGACCTTGGCGATCTTGGGAGAATTGATCGGGAAGGTTCGTTCGACCCCTTCCCCGGCGACGATACGACGCACCGTGAAGTTCTCACGGGTTCCACCACCGCGGCGGGCGATCACGATTCCAGAGAAAATCTGGATGCGTTCCTTGTCGCCTTCCTGAATCCTGGTGTGAATATCGACCGTATCACCGATTTCGAAAACCAGCGGATCCTGGCGCAGGTGTTTCGATTCAACTTGCTGAATTAACTTGGGAATCATGTCTGTTTCCAATCAATCAAGGGGCGCGACCGGCCCGACCGTCACTCGTTTTCAATCTTCGCGACGGGCCGTCCGTCTGCGTCCTGTGTCACTATTTGGCATTTCCATTCGCGGGCGTCTCCTGCGAAGGAATGCCGCGCCGCTGTCTCGTTCGCTCCAAGCTCTGCTGCTCCCGCCATCGAGCAATCTCACCGTGATTGCCACTCAGCAGGACGTCGGGAACCGTCATCCCCCGGAATTCTCGCGGACGGGTGTACTGAGGATATTCCAGTAACCCCGCCTCGCTGAACGAATCATACTTGCTACTCGTCTCGTCCCCTAAAACACCCGGTACCAGTCGAATGACCGTGTCGATGATCAGCATTGCCGGAACTTCACCACCATTGCAGATGAAATCACCTGCCGAAACTTCCAGTGGTTCCAATCCTTGAGCAATCCGCTCGTCAAACCCTTCATATCGGCCGCACAACAACAACAATCTCTCGTAGGTGGCCAGTTCCCGCACCAGCGCCTGATTCAGAGGCCGCCCCTGAGGGGTCAGCATGATCAATCGCCCCGGTGAGGGGGCTTCCGCCTGAACTGCTTCGACACACGCATACACGGGAGGGCAGGCAATCAACATTCCCGGCCCACCCCCGTAAGGAGTGTCATCCACCGATTTATGGCGATCGGTCGCCCAGTCGCGCATGTTCCACAGCCTGACATCCACCAGTTGTTTTTCAATCGCCAGCTTCAGCAGGCTTTGCTGAAGATAGCTGTGAAACAACTCGGGAAACAGACTAAGTACATCAAATCGCATCTCGATCGACCACACGCTTTGGGAACCGCATTTCGGCAGTTATTCAACGCCGAAAAACGCCGCATCTGTTTACTCAGCAGGAGTTTCCGCAGGTGCTTCGCCTTCAGCTTCAGGAGCTGCTGGCGGTGCAGGGACCTTCGGAGCAAGCATCGGCGGAGGAGCGGCGGCGACACCGAAGCGGTTCGTCTTCACTTTCTTCACCAGTGTTGCCACTCGGTCAGACATGCTGGCGCCGACAGACAGCCAGTAGTCGACGCGATCCAGCTTCACGCTGACTCGCTTCGACTTGTCGGCCACCGAGGTGTCGTACCAGCCAACTTCTTCAATCGCCATCCCTTCGCGATGAACTCGTGAGTCCATCACGCAGATGCGGTAGAACGGGCGATGCTTTCGTCCGATCTTCTTCATGCGGATTCTTACTGCCACTCAATTCTCCTTCTGTCGAAATTCCACCGTTGTTGACGATTTTCAAAGTCACCGCTGTCTGCCAGAGGGAGACAGCGAACCCATTTCCAAACACTGCGGACTAGCGATTCCGCTTTTTCTGTTTTTTGGCTTCTTTGCGAGCTTTTTTCTTCTTTTCATCGGCCAGCTTCTGATCTGCCGGACCCCGCTTGCTCCGTTCCTTCTGGGAACCGAGTTGAGCACCGGGATTCATTAGGCCTCCGCTGGTCAATTCCCTGACCGCTCGCATGCGATCCATCATTCCCAGGCCGGACATTTTCTGCATCATGCCCGACATGTTCTGGAAATCTTTGATCAACCGGTTGATGTCAGCCGGTTCGGTACCACTTCCGCGAGCAATGCGGTGCCGCCGACTGCGATCGATCCGGTCGGGATTATTCCGCTCAAACGGGGTCATCGAACTGATGATGGCATCAATCCGGTTCATGTCCCCTTCAGCGTCGATGTCCGGGTTCGAATCCATCAATCCACCGAGACCGGGGATCATTTTCATCAGATCCTTCAGCGAACCCATCCGCCGGATCATCTTCATCTGGTTCTGGAAGTCCTCGAGCGAGAACTTGCCAGCCGCCATTTTCTTCTGCTGACGTTCAACTTCGTCAGCATCCATCTCACGCTGGGCACGTTCCACCAGCGAAACGACGTCGCCCATCCCGAGGATGCGACCTGCCATCCGGTCAGGATGGAAGGGTTCCAGGCGATCGAGTTGTTCGCCGACACCGATAAATTTGATCGGGACCCCGGTCACTTCCTTGACGCTGATCGCCGCACCACCGCGGGTATCGCCGTCGAGTTTCGTGAGGATCACGCCGTCCAGTTCCAGAGCGTCGTTGAACGCTTTCGCACTGTTAACAGCGTCCTGACCGGTCATTGCATCGCAAACGAGCAAGATCTGATCTGGCTGGACCTTACGATCGATTTGCTCAAGTTCCTTCATCAAATCGGCATCGACGTGCAACCGGCCCGCCGTGTCGAAAATGATGACATCCACACCCGCCTGCTTGGCCGCTGCCAGGCCGTTGACACACACCTTGAACGGCGTGGTTCCGGCGGGGGGCTCCGAGTAGACAGGGACACCGAGCTGCTGGCCGATGATTTTAAGCTGCTCGATGGCCGCCGGACGCTGCAAGTCGGCCGCAACCAGCATGGGTCGCCGACCTTGTTCCTTGATCATCCGAGCCAGCTTGCCGCAAGTTGTGGTTTTTCCACTCCCTTGCAGACCGCACAGCATAATTTTGTTAAGACCGTCACGTCGCAGGTGAAGCGAGTGATCGGTGGGGCCCATCAGGTTGCAGAGTTCCTGGTGGACGATTCCGACAATCTGCTGGTCGGGACGCAGCGATTTCAGAACCTTTTCACCAACCGCCTGTTCCGTACACCGCTGAATGAATTTCGTCGCAACGTCATAGTGGACATCGGCTTCGAGCAGTGCTTTACGGACCTGAGCCAAGCCATCACGAATGTTGGACTCGGTGAGCTTTCCACCACGAGTCAACATCGAAAGCGCGGACTGCAGGCTGCTGGTAATGCCTTCAAACATAGCGTACGAACTCAGGTTCAGGAGGTCCGGAGCATGCACAAGCATGGCACCGCTTGAGCGGTGATCCAGGCGCACTTTGGCACCCAGGATCCGGGGCGAGCTACGCAGTATAAGTGGCAGAAGCCTGGATGACAACCGATTGACACTTGTTGAAACTTGCTTTTTCCCGGCCGCCAAACCACGATGTTTTGATGACTATTCACTGGGAACCCTTGCGTCCGATCCTTGCCGCACACCAGCGGTTCGTGATTTCCAGCCACGTTCGCCCCGACGCCGACGCCATCGGCTCGGAAATCGGACTGGCGCGTCTACTGCAGGCTTTGGGAAAAAGCGTGCAGATCATCAACTTTTCTGCCACCCCCGCCAATCTCTTTTTTCTCGATCCCAATCGTGAAGTAAAGCAGTTGGGGGACGCAGGAACTGCTGAAGCGATCGCAGCCGCTGATGTGCACTTCGTCGTCGATACCAGTTCCTGGATGCAGTTGAACGATGTCGGCAAGGCAATGCGTCAATCATCGGCCCTGCGAGTCGTGATCGACCATCACCTGAGTGCTGATGACTTGGGCGCAACCGAGTTCAAAGACACCCAATGCGAGGCGACGGGATCGCTGATCTTCGATCTCGCCCAGTTTTTGGGGATCGCACTTCCCCCAGATGCTGCGACGGCGCTGTATGCCGCCATCGCGACTGATACAGGCTGGTTCCGCTTTTCTGCCGTCACCAGTCAGACCATGCGACGAATTGCTGGCTTGATGGAATACGGAGCATCCCCCTCGGTTATCTATCGCGAACTGTACGAACGCTCCACGCTGGCTCGTATGCATCTGGTCGGCCGAGCCCTCGCTCGAATGGTACTCGACTGTGACGGGGAACTCGCCTACATCTCGATTCCCTGGTCGGATTTTGAAGAGACCGGCGCTGTGTCGTCTGACACGCAAGATCTGGTCAATGAATGCCTGAAAATCACCGGCACCCGCGGGGCCTTTATTGCGATCGAACTGCAGAACCGTCAGGTCAAAGTCAGTTTCCGCAGTCGTGCGGAAGAACTGGATGTTTCGAAGATCTGCGAACATTTCGGAGGTGGTGGTCATCGTCAGGCTGCCGGAACAACGATGCCAGGACCACTTGTTGAATCAATCGAAAAAGCTCGCACGGCCATGGCGAATGCCCTAGCCAATATCCGCAAAACCGCAACTGCTCCATCCCCTTGAAACCTGCCCAATTTGTCCTCAGGAAAACCTCACTTTCAGTCTCAGGAATCATTCCGCATGGCAAATTCGTCGTCTGAATCCCCCCCGTCGACTCACGTCGCCGAGGGGCCGCCCGGTGAACCGCGTCGTAATTTTCTGACCAGTCTGCTGGCAATGATTACTGGCGGTATCGTTGGTCTGGTTCCCGCGATCGCCGGGGGACTGTTCTTTCTCGATCCCATTCTGCGGAAGCGAGCTGGTGGAGCAGGTGGACTGCTGCGAGCGGCCGACTTGAGCGAACTGCCGTCGGACGGCACACCACTTCGAGTCGTGCTGCGGTCTGATATCACTGATGCCTGGACCTTGTACCGCAACCGCGTGATTGGAAGTGTCTATCTCAGGCTGATGCCGAATGGACAGATCCTTGCATTCAACGACACGTGCACACATTTGGGATGCAAGGTGGACTATCAGGCGGCAGACAAGCAGTTTTTCTGCCCCTGTCACCAGAGTGCTTTCGACCTGGATGGCAAACCCAAGAATGAAACACCTCCTCGGATGCTGGACGATCTGGTCGCCGAAGTGAAAGACGGGGTCGTATTCGTGGAATACAAGAATTACCGCACCGGAACTCCAGAAAAGGTGGCCGTCCAATGAAGGATCTCCTCGAATGGCTCGACCACCGTACGGGTTACAAACTACTCGTTCATGAAGCACTCAACGAACCGATTCCCGGTGGGGCTCGCTGGCGCTACATCACCGGCAGCATGCTGACATTTGCTTTCGTGGTGCAGGTGATTACAGGGTTTTTCCTGTGGACCGCCTACAGTCCCAGTACGCAGACCGCCTGGGAAAGCGTCTATTACATCCAGCACGAAATGGCCTACGGCTGGCTGGTTCGCGGGATTCACCACTTCGCAGCACAGGCAATGATGGTGCTGCTCGGCCTGCACTTCTTGCAGGTGATCTGGGATGGGGCATACCGAGCCCCGCGCGAAGTCAATTTCTGGCTTGGCCTGGTCCTGATGCAGATCGTGATCGCTCTCTCCCTGACTGGGTACCTGCTGCCGTGGGACCAGAAGGGCTACTATGCGACCAAGGTGGCAACCAACATTGCGGGGGCCTCACCCGTCATTGGTCCGCAGATCCAGCAGATCGCTCAAGGTGGAGCCGCGTATGGCCACCACACATTGACGCGATTCTTTGCGCTCCACGCAGGGTTGTTGCCGGCATTAATGGTCGTATTCCTGGCGCTGCATGTCTATGTCTTCCGCCGCCACGGAATCACAGTTCCTCCTCATGCCGAAGGAAAGCCTGCTGACACCTTCTGGCCTAAGCAGGTGCTGTTCGATGCCGTGGGCTGCCTGGTGGTCCTGGGAATCGTCCTGTATTTCGCACTGACGAGGCCAGCCGAATTAACCGCCCCGGCAGATCCTGGCGAAGACTTTCCGGCACGCCCCGAATGGTATTTCCTGTTCCTCTTCCGCTTCCTGGAATTCAAGGAGATTTCCCGATTCGGTGTCGCGTTTGGTGCCATTTATATTCCAACGCTGTTGATGGGAATCGTCTTTCTGATGCCATTTATTGGCAGAAAGAAGTGGGGACATTACTTCAATCGAGGCTTCCTGTTGGCGATCTTGACGGGAATCACAATCCTGACCGTAATGACACTGCATGAAGACAACCACAATCAGTCGCATCAGGCCAAGTTGAGGTTTGCCGAACGTGATGCCCATCGAGTTGTCGTGCTGGCGAAACGCGAAGGGATTCCGCAGAACGGTGCTCGAGAATTACTGGTCAACGACCCTTTTACTCAGGGGCCGCGTCTGTTTGCACGCAACTGTTCCAGTTGTCACCGCTTTGACGGACACGATGCAACGGGCCAATTGATCCTGAAAACCGTGGACAAGGATGGCGTAAAGACAAAGGTTCCTGAACTGGAAACCGCTGCTGATTTAAAAGACTTCGGTTCTCGAGAATGGATCACTCGTGTCCTGACGGACTACGAAACCACCTTCAAGCCGCTGGAAAATGCTGGCGAAAAGGGGAAAGCCATTCAAACAGGCGAAATGTCAAACTGGTGTAAAGAAAACCAGAAAGTGTTGACCGATCCCGCCAATGCCGAAAGCCTGAAGGCTCTGGTTGAATTTCTTACTGCCCAGGGTGGCCGCAACGATCTCGGTGCATTTGACGAAAAGTTGGTCGCGCAAGGTCGCGAGATCTTCAAGGGCGGAGCATTGAAGTCAGGGGCACTTTCCTCCAGTTGCGCCGATTGCCACGCCATGACAGTGGCCAAGGGTACGGAAACGGAATCGCTGAGCGATGGTGCCGGTGCGGGATATCCCAAGCTGACGGGCTACGGCGGCAGAGAATGGCTGAAAGCATTCCTGCGGGCTCCGGGACACGCGGACTTCTATGGAGAAAAGAACACGATGATGGAGTTCACCGAAAAACGAATGTCCGAACGTGAAATCGACCTCCTTGTTGACTGGATGACAGGGAATTACATCCCCAATCCATCACACTAGGTAATCGGTTCGATCAGCCGCTTCGGCGCGGGCAGGAGCCCCGCGCCGAACGCGTTGCAACGGTGGCCAGAAGTCGCCCTCCGCGTATTCGAAATCTGGAATCCAACGCTTTCGTTCGACCGCAAATCCGATTGGTTCAATATTCCTGGCCCGTCGAATTCGGTGGAGAAGTGAACCTTTTTGCCATTCGATCTCGTACCAGATCTTGCCGTCCTCCGGAAGTTGACATTGGCTTAACCGGACCCGAAGAAACATCCCGTCTTCAATTCTAAACTGGCGATAGAATCCGTCATGGTGCCATTGCAAACCGACATGGCAGAAGAAACCAACTAAAGCGAAGAGGAGACCTTCGGTCGGGGCTTCGGCGGGGTCGGAGACCCGCGCCGAACGCGCACCCACGCCGAACTAACTCTGGCCCCGCTTCACTTTCTGCGACCAGACTTGCGGCGTAAACGCAAACGACTGCCAGCGGTCTTTGGTTTGGACTTCACGCAAAGTCAGTGTGTCGTCTTTCAAGTGGAAGTAGAAAAACGCCTGGTCATTGCTTGAGAAATGGCTGCCGTTATCGACGTTGAAAACGGGAATTCCATCTTCCACTCGATCAGGTGTCCCGTTCCAACGGTAAACCTGACGGACATGGGTATGGCCATACAGGATGGCCATGATGTTGTATGGCTTCAACAGGCGATGATAGGCCCGAACGTCACAGAAGTCCCACTCCCCTCCAGCCGCTTTTGCCTGTTCATCACAGGGCTTCGAATACCGGGCGACGTCGACGTGGTGTGTGATCACCACCGGTCGACCACTGCTGCCGACGTTTCGTTCCAGATCGGTTTTCAGAAAGCTGTAACTCTCCAGCGGGTTGTAACGTCCAGGACGCTTGAGTTGGGGATCACTGCCAACGACGATCCCCAGATTCACAAAATGGACGGGACCCCAATCCCAGGAGTAGTGAACGCCGTTGTCTGAGACATTCTTGAGTCCGGGGCGAGTCTTATTCCGTTCGATGATTTTCTGTACTGGTAAGCCTGTTCCGGGCGGGGAGTCATGGTTGCCGTGGACTTCGTAGACCGGGTACTTCAGTCGGCCGTCTTTCCCAGTCAATCCGTACTCGTCAATGAAACCAGCCCATTCGGTTTCAACCATCCTGGGATGTGGTCCGCCGTTCTTGTCCCCGGAATCGATCAAATCACCACCGTGGATGACACCACGTGGTTGAGCCACGACACCGCCACCCGCTTCAGAGGGTATTGCTGTTCCCGGCAATTTATTGAGCGTGTCAACCAGTGATCGACAGGTAACGATCGACTTTTCGTCCAGTACGTTTGGCTGTTCCTTATTGGCCAGAAAATGCGTATCGCTGACCAGAAAGAACGCCACATCGACAGCATTCGCAGCGGCAATGTCCTCTGCATGCGACAGAGAGTACGACATCAACCCGGCACTGGCCGCGGCAGTTGAGGTCAGGAATTGGCGACGATCGAGCAAATGAGTCGGTTCAGTCACAGTCGTACTCCTGAGATGTTGATCAATGGAATCTTATGATGTCGTTTAAAATGTCGTACTTTTCTCGGTCTTTGGT
>CAIWEX010000805.1 GCA_903911795.1 uncultured Schlesneria sp. | reverse complement strand
GGGGGCAGAACGATGGGGAGAAGAATATGTCAGGATGCGTCAATGGCACTTCGGTTTTATCGAAACCTGTCATTCCCAGTGGGCTGAAGGCCCACGAGAACAAAGCACAGGGCTTCAGCCCTGTGAATAGAATGAAAACAAAATGAGCGACCTGAAAGGTCGCGAGACGCGACCGACCGCTGTGACTGAATTTCTCGCGACCTTTCAGGTCGCATACATTGCGCTGTCCGTAGTCACAGGCCTGAAGCTGTGCTCTGCTCTGGTGGGCCTTCAGCCCACAATCGGGTGGGGGTAACATTGAGTCCACCCTACAATGAAATCTCAGCGAACTCTGCGTCCTCCGCGTTTCTACCGATTTACTCTTGAAACGCAGTAGGTATTACTCGCCCCCGTCACGGGTACTCATTCGTTCCAGGACTTTGGGATCGGTCTTGTTGGAAAAATGCTTGACGCTCCCGTCTCCCAGCAGGAACGACGCTCCATTGTTGTTGTAACTTCCAAACCCGTTGACATCCTTATTGAGGCCCCGTCCGATCTTTCGCCAGTTTTCAGGATCGCCCCAGGGTGGGTAGGTTCCGGCAAGTTCGCCAACGATCAGCGTGTTGGAAAGCCCGTCGGTCACTTCCTCGCGTTTGACAGAGACATCCCGTTCGAAAATCCCCAAATGTGACAGGCCCGAGGCATCGTCAATTTCTCCCCCCAGTCCTGCGAAGTGAGATACGGCAAATCCTTCACCGATTCGGGATCGGTCTCCCCCCGCTGCGAAATAGATTGTGACATTGCGCCCCATGACATTCCGATTGACAGGGTCTTCGTACGAGACCGACTGGTCGATCTTCTGGTAGAGTTCAGACTCGCCCACGAATGGCAGCAGGAATGTCATCCAGCCATGCAATCCGACAATTGTTCCCGCGTCATTGCGACCAAACGTTCCGCCGATCGGATAGCCGTCGTGTTGTGCATAATGGCGATCCAATCCCGTGGCAATCTGTTGCAGGTGCAATCGCGTCGACTGCTGACCACTGGCATCACGCAGACTGCGACCGATACCAGAGAAAAGTAGCGGACCGAGGAAAATACCCGAGGTCCCCAGCAGCATACCAGCAAGGCAGACCACTCGAGTGGCTGATGTAATTTCTCGTCGTCCAGCACCAGTCAGGGCCAGATAGGCTGAGATAATCGCGAAGAACCCGATTGCCGTTGCCGGAAGACTCGCCAGAAAGTTCGGGAGCAGCGACAGGGCGGATGCCAGTACCGCGGCGATGCCACACCCCAGTCCGACCCAGGCCTGCTGACGTGCTTTGGCCGCAGCAACTCGAAACCGCGTCGGTTCCAGATCGTTGGGCTCGATCGCCTCCATCGTCAGCGATGAAACGCCGGTTGAAGCGTATCGGCGCGACGAGTTTTCTTCCTCGTCGTCGATCATCTCCATTTCGACATCGTCGATGTCGTCATCGGTGTCATCGCGTCTCGCGGCAAGTGACGGCGATAGATTTGAACGTGCCGGTGACTTCGGTTGATCTACATCTTCGTCAGGGAGTTCAGAGTCGAGATCTTCAATCAGCCCCTCGTCCGTTTGTTGCATCAACGCAAACAGGCCGCGTGGCCCCTTCGGTTGATGAGCGGCATGGTCGATTACATCCGGCGTTGGTGCGATGGCGTCTGGAGGCTGGTCCTGTTGAGACTCTGCGGCCTCATTGGCAGCCCCCTGCCCCATCATCCCCCACAGCCCCCGCTGTCGTGGCGGTACGGTTGCTGGCGTCGATTCTGTCGGTTTGGGTACAGAAGTTGGCGATTCGGCTTCAGGGCGCCGGTCGATGGTGGATTCAGGCGATACTGTTTCTGGCGGCGAATCTGTGGGTGTCGACGGCGTCCCCATCAACGACCAGAGCCCGCGTGGCTTGGACGGCGTCGAATCAGCGTCTGGCCGCGAATCGGTCAAGCCTGCTCCTCCTGAGTTTCCACAATCCGTTTGAGGCGTTCTAAATTGAAACTATCCCTTCGGCATGACCGTTCGACCGAGTGCCGTATCAAATTCGCTGACCGCCGGAACCAGCATCGCCATCACCGTGAATCCATAGGCCGCGACGACGAACAAACAAACACCCAACGTCTGCCCCAGCAGAAAACTGGTAATCGCATAGAACGTGCAGAATGGCAAGATTCCCGCAGCCAGAGTGAGCGCCGGAGATGGGTTTCGATGAGTCAGCGATGCCCACAATCCCAAGCTTCCCCCCAGGATGAAGACCAGGAAGCTAGGCATCTGCAATCCGAACGAGGCTCGGGCCTGCAGGATCAAGATCATACAAATGAAGATCCCCACGAACAGGAAGAAAACTGTCCCCAGGCTGTTGGCAATCGCCGTGCGCGAAATCGCGTAGCTCAATCCGGAATGCAGTCCCAATGTTGCTGCAAACAGGACCAGCGTCAGGAATCCGAGTGTCACATATAAAAAGTTTTCGGCCGTGATGACTCCCCGGACTGCGTACCACGCGACGAACAGAATGGGGGTCAAAATCAATTCTTTGCTGTTGAACAATACGCCCCCCAGTTTGCCGAGGATGAATTCCTTGGCGGTGACGTCTGTGACCAGCAGCAATTCCAGCGTTCCGGAATCGCGTTCCGTGGTCAATGAAGTAACCGCCTGGGCGTTGACCAGCAGCATTGCCAGCAGACTCAATCCGACAAACGCCGCGCCCGACGGTGAAATCATTCCCAGAACAAGACCTGCATCACGCGGTGAAACGACGACCGAATAGATCGCAAACGCCGCGATAACCAAATACGCGAACTTGATCAGGATGATCTTGCGTCCGTAGGCTTTGGTCATCATTTCGCGCCAGATGACCGGGCTATTCCAGACGACGCGTGGCGGCCGAACGACTCCCTGCACCTTTTCGTCTTTAGTAGCGGCTTCGCCCATCGTTCGCGATGGATTCCAGATCCGCAGTCGCAGGATCGCCACGGCCGCCAGGACGGTTCCAACCGCAGCCAACTCCGCGGCCGAGATCAACGCGACCGTCGCAAATGTTGTCCCCGCTTCTGCATGAAACGGATCGAGAACTCGCAATGTCGACCGAAATGGATTCAGAGCACCGATCACGATTCCAGCCGGGGTTGTTGTCCCGCTCAGAACGAGTAACCCTTCGACGCAACCCAGCGACAAAACCACACCGATCAGACTGATCGCCAGTGTTTGAAAAGTCTTTTCTCGCCAGAAGGCAACCATCGAACCCCAGCACCCTGCTAAAAAACCTGCGGCAGCCGAGATTGCAATCACACAGCCGATCTGGCCGAGTGAAGTCCCGCCCATCAAGTGAACGACAGTAAAAACGGGAATTGATGTCGCGAGTAAAGCGGCTGGCAGCAGCAGGCTGGCAAACAGCTTTCCAAGGACGAATTCACTGTCACGCAGGTCTGTCATCAACAGCAGCAGGATCGTCCGTCGATCCTTTTCCTGGGCGACGTTTCCTGCTGCAAACAGGACCGAGAAGAAAATCATCAGCGTCAGTTGGACCAGGGCAAAGATCTGGAAGACAAGCTGGCCGAAGCGAGCCACATCCCCCAGGTTTCGGATCTGTTGCCAGCCAAACGTTGTTTGCGCCGCCGTGTACATCAGCACGAACATCGCCCCGATGTAACCGGAACGAATCAGAAAGTGCTTGAATTGACGGGGGGCCGTCAGCGTTTCGCGAGAAAACAAAGGTCCAGCCAGCACAACGATCTCCCTGATACTCGATCCCGATCCGGTCAATCATCCCGTCAAGCTGCCTGCAGCACAACGGGATTCTTGATTCACTTCAAAAACGAGGCCTACTTCTTTTCCACGATCCAGATATTACGGAACCGGATCGGATTGCCATGATCCTGGAAGTAGATCGGTCCGGGGTCTTTACCTTCTGCAACCGGTGCCGCTGTGGTCGCCTTGGGAACGGCGACATCGTTATGAATCACGACTCCATTGTGCTTGACTGTAATCCGGGCATCGGCGGTCTTCTTTCCCGCTTCATCGTACTTGGCGGCGGTGAAATCGATGTCGTACGTCTGCCACGACAGTGGAGGGAAGCACATGTTCACGTCGGGCTTCTTCACAGTATAAATCCCGCCGCATTCGTTGTGTTCGCCCGACAGCCCGAATGAATCAAGAATCTGCACTTCGTAGCGTCCCTGTGAGTAGCAACCGCTGTTGGCACGCCCCTGGCCGCGAGCCGCAGGCATGTAGCTCAGCAAAAATTCCACATGCAGCGTGAAACTCTGAAACTTCTGCTTGCTGGTGACACCTTGAACGAGCAGGTCACCATCCAGCTTGCCATTCTGAAAATGGTCGGCGGTCGTCCCGTCGAACAGGACGATTGCTCCGGCGGGAGCCTTCTGGCCAATCGTCGGGCTTTTTCGGATCGTCTTTTTGCATTCGCCCAGGGACTTGCCTCCCGCATCACGAATCGTGATTTTGCTATCGCGAGTCTCAGCAGAAACGTCTCCGTTCTTGAAGACAATGGCACCATCCTTTAGCTCACCGTCGGCTTCGTGCTTGTCTTTGCCATCCCAGCCATCGCCGGGGAGTCCCCCGTGGTACCCGACCGCGTGAAACTTGCCGCCCCCGAGGGCAATCACCTGGATGCCAAGTTTCACCGAGTTTCCGTCGTTCTGAATTTCACCGGCGTACTCTCCCTGAAAAGCGAAATCGGCATCAGCATCCTTTGGATTCAGGGCTGGCGGCTGAGCTCCTGCTGGTAGCGCAAAAGCCGTAAATAGCAGGAAAAACATTCCCGAGAGAGCGCGGCGCAACATGGCAACATTTCCGTGGTCGTTGGTTGGCAAATCAAGGTGCAGTGGGAACGGTCCACCGGCACGAGGAATCGACATTGTGAGAATGCCGTTCCCTGAACGCAAGAATCGGACCGCGAATCGTTGGCGAGGTGACACCCAACGCGGGTAACGATTTGCCTCGGGTGGCACTGGCGGCAGCCTCGGGCCGCCAGTGTCGGACGAAGCACGCACAATTCAGAGAGCAGATGTGGCACGATTCCGACATCGTTTTCACCAGACACTGGCGGCCCAAGGCTGCCGCC
>CAIWEX010000804.1 GCA_903911795.1 uncultured Schlesneria sp. | reverse complement strand
GTCGAGTTTTGATCGTCTTCCCTCAAATCCCGGTTGAGTTTACTCTTGGGTGACTCACTCTTGAGCCTGCGAATCCATTTGGTATGACGCGATCTGGCATCCCTTCAGGATGCTTTGTGTTGGTGCGTTCTTCGATCCGGGGGTCGAAGCTTCGCGCTCCGACCGCTCCGACCCCCGGCTACGGTCTGCGACGCCTTCAGCGTCGTTTGCAAGCCATAGTCGTGGAGTGTAATTCGCAGCCACGCGAGCAACGTTGATCTCACGAATTCCCGTCCACAATTGCTGCGGGAAGTCCCGTTGCGAACTGTCGCAGCAAACGCATGCGACCGCAAATCAGACAGTGCCAAAAGTCGTTACCCGCGTTGCGTGCCACTTCACCGGCCAATTCAAATCAAATATCAGGGCGACTCGGCGAGTTCGGGACACAAGAGTACCTGTCGCAAAAACGTGCTTTTTGCCGCGAAACCGATTGTGGCAGCCAGTATACTCACGAATCGATCCACCAATCAGTGAGACATGCGACGTCATGGATGCAGCCTCGGTCCGCCTCAGCCGCATTCAATCTGCGTCAGAGCAGACTTCATGACCAAGCTCAGCCATTCAACCCAAGAAGAGATCATGCAAAATAGACTCGTTATCCTCACTCTCGCCGTCATTTTCGCTGCGTACGGCTCAAGCTTCGCCGCGGACGCGAAGCACGACTGGAATCTCGGTGCCACAGGCCTGCGGGGCTGGATGCGTTGTGACAAGCTGGTCACCTCTGATGCGCGCGAGATCAGGATCACGAAGGTGGAGAAGGGTTCTCCCGCTGACGGCGTTCTTGCGGTTGGCGATGTGATTCTCGGCGTCGGCGGCAAGCCTTTCTCCTACGACCCGCGCACCGAAATAGGCAAGGCCCTGACCCTTGCAGAATCGGAGGCGGGCCAAGGGACTCTCAGTCTGACCCGGTCGCGCGCAGGCAGTTCCGCGGAAGTCATGGTGAAGCTTCCAGTGCTCGGAACTTACAGCGATTCGGCTCCCTACGATTGCCCGAAGTCCAAGCGCATTCTCGAGCAAGGGTGCAAGGATCTCGCCAGGCGGATGGCGGATCCTTCCTATTCCCAGCAGCTTGACCCCATCCCCCGATCACTCAATGCGCTCGCTCTGTTAGCCAGCGGCGACGCGAGCTATCTCCCGCTGATCAAGAAGGAGACCGAGTGGGCTGCGAACTTCAAAGACGAAGGGATGGCAACATGGTATTACGGCTACGTCATGACGCTCCTGGCCGAATACAAAATGGCAACTGGCGATGATTCTGTCATCCCGGGCCTGACGCGGCTCGCGCTCGAAGCGGCTCATGGTCAAAGCGCGGTCGGCTCATGGGGCCACAGGTTTGCTCGACCCGACGGACGACTTTACGGATACGGGATGATGAATTCGCCGGGTTTGCCTCTGACGATCTCGCTGGTGATGGCTCGTGAGGCGGGAGTGAAGGATCCCGCTTTGGATCTGGCAATCGAGCGCAGTGCCAAGCTGCTGCGCTTTTACGCCGGTAAAGGTGCGATTCCCTACGGCGATCATCATCCCTGGATTGAGACTCACGAGGACAACGGCAAGTGCGGAATGGCTGCCGTGCTGTTCAACCTGCTCGGTGAATCAAAAGGGGCGGAGTTCTTCTCGCGCATGAGCGTCGCCTCGCACGGATCGGAGCGGGACACGGGACATACCGGCAATTTCTTCAACATGCTTTGGGCGATGCCAGGCATCGCACAGTCGGGACCACAGGCGACAGGAGCCTGGATGAGTGAGTTTGGGACGTGGTATTTCGACCTTGCACGCGGTGCGGATGGAAATTTCCTCCACCAGGGCCCGCCGGAACCTGACGAAGACAGCTATGCAGGATGGGACAGCACCGGCGGCTATCTGCTGGCCTACGCCATGCCGCTGAAGAAGCTTTACCTCACCGGCAAAAAGTCTGGTGCCGTACCACAACTCGATGCCGCCGCCGCCCAGACACTCATCGTCGATGGGCGTGGATGGAACAATAAAGATCGGAATAGCTTCTACGATGCACTGACTGACGAACAACTCCTCGAGCGGCTTCGCAGTTGGTCGCCCGTCGTGCGTGAACGAGCAGCGATGGCATTGGGACGCCGCAAGAACGCTCTCGTGACGCCTTTGGTCGAGATGCTCGATTCTCCCAGCCTCGACGCTCGTTACGGAGCCTGTCAGGGTTTGATCTTCCTTCGCGGACGTGGAGCGTCTGCGGTGGAGGCCCTGCGGAAGACTCTTTCAAATGAAGACCTCTGGCTCCGCATCAAAGCGGCTGAAGCACTTGCTGCCATCGGCGCACCGGCCACGAAGGCGGTGCCGCAACTGCTCGAACTGCTGGCTCGGGTCGATGTGAAGAATGACCCCCGAGGGATGCAGCAGCGCTATCTCTCCTTCGCGCTGTTTGACCGCGATGGAATGCTCGGTCGCTCACTGGAAGGCGTGGATCGCCCCGCCCTCTACAATGCCGTACGGGCCGGACTGAAGAACGAGGATGGACGTGCTCGCGGCAGCATTGGTTCTGTCTATCGCCATCTCTCATCCGAAGAGATCAAGCCTCTGCTGCCTGCCATTCACGAGGCGATCGTCCAGCCCGCGCCGAGCGGCGAGATGTTCGCTGACGGGATTCGCGTCGAGGGCCTGCGTCTCCTGTCGCAGCACCACGTCGAGGATGGCATGCACGCTCTCGTGGCATACACTCGCGATCAGAATCCCTGGGCCAGCGAGCATCGGACGCCTGAGCTGATGAAGATCCTCCTCAGCTACGGCACCCACGCCAAGGCGGTCATTCCGGAACTGATCAGGATCGCGAACTACTTCGAGAAGGATGAGAAAGACTTCCCACCGCATCTGATGCGCATGAAGGCCAAGAGCGTCCGTGAAACGATCACTGCGATTGAAGCCTCGACGGAAGCCCCGAAACTCGTCCGCATCAAATAGGACAAGAATCCCCGCCGAATCAGCCAAACAATGTGAATGTAACTGTCAAACTGGCACCCGACCCCTCGCTGGCCGAAATCAACAAGCAACGGAGACAACGTTATGAACTGGAGAACATACTTTACAGCGATCGCGCTATCCGCCGTAACGGTCATGAGCACTCTCCAAGCTCCGCCGGCGGAGCAGCCAGTTTCGAAGCCGGACGGCAAGAAAAAGCCCCTGAAGGTCTTCATCCTCGCCGGGCAATCCAACATGGAGGGACATGCCGCCATCAGCACTTTTGACTATATCGGCAAGGATCCGCTGACGGCACCCATTCTCAAGGAGATGCGCAATCCCGATGGAACTCCACGGGTATGTGACAAGGTCTGGATGTCCTATTTGACCGGCCCTTATGATGGCAGTGCAAATGGCGAAGGCCTGGGTAAGTTGACCGCCGGCTTTGGCGCACGTGGAAATCAACCCACCAAGGATGGCGGCAAGATCGGTCCTGAGTTCACCTTTGGCATCTATATGGAGGAAGAGCTCAAACAGCCCATCCTGATTATCAAGACGGCCTGGGGTGGCAGGTCACTCAACACCGAATTCCGTCCACCCAGTGCCGGGCCATACAAGCTGCCCAAGGAGATTCAGGAACTGTGGGACAAGCATCCGCAGGGGGCTCACGGGATTCCCAAACTTGAGGACAGGAAAAAATGGCAGGATGACAAGGATGCCGCCTCGGGTGTGTTTTACCGGATGATGGTCGAACATGTGAAAAAGGTGCTGGCAGATCCCAAGCGGGTCTGCCCGGAATATGACGAGAAGGCTGGTTATGAACTGGCCGGTTTTGTCTGGCTCCAGGGTTTTAACGACCTCGTTGATGGGACGACATATCCCGGCCCCAACAAACCTGGAAAATACGATCTTTATTCAGATCTGCTGGCCAAGTTCATTCGCGATGTTCGCAAAGACCTGTCAGCCCCGAAGATGCCATTCGTGATCGGCGTGCTGGGAGTCGGCGGTGAGAGCGATAATGTGGTTTTCCGCAAGGCCATGGCCGCACCGGCCGACATGCCCGAGTTCAAGGGCAATGTGGTTGCAGTTGAAACCGCTCCCTTCTGGGATCACGCCATTGCCGCCGCAGAACCCAGGCAGGGTGAATATAACAATATCGTCGGTACGGCTCACACACTGAAAAAAGACGGTGCTTTAGACACGGAACGGAAGTGGGATCACTACTGGAAGCCGCTTGGCAAACCTCTGCCTGTGGAACGGATCTGGCGCTTCGCTACGGTTGATGCCACTGAGAAGAAGGACAAGCTGGAAAAATATGACGGCAGGCGATTCCGTGACATCACACTGCCGGCCGGGATGGAGAATTGGTACATGCCCGACTTCGATGACAGCAACTGGACATCCGGCAAGGCCCCGATTGGAAAGGGCATCTGGAAACACAGCGGAATCACCTTGGATAAATTTCCCTCAACATGGGGCAATGGCGAATTCCTGCTGATGCGGACAACCTTCGACGTTGAAGACCTCACCTGCGATTCGTATCGCATCGCAATTCTGGCGAGACAAGGGTTCCACGTTTATTTGAACGGACAGAAGATCCACACCTACATCTGGTGGCAGGACCGGCCGCAATACGGTTCCATCGTCCTTGGAAAAGATAAGATCCAACACTTGAAGAAGGGGAAGAACGTTTTGGCGGTCTATGCCAATGACCAATATGACCTTCAATCTCCAGAGCATTATGCCGCAGTGGATGTGTGGATTGAGGGTATCACCAAGGCAGACCAGGCGAAGCTCGACCTCGCCTTGGAGGAAGTTCTTTCACCCAAAGACAGGGAGGCGCTCAAAGGGGCTTCCAATGCCGGTTACCACTATTTTGGAAGCGCGAAGATCTTTGCCCAGATGGGCAAGGCATTCGCAGAGGCCTTGCTCCCTTTTCAAAAATAGACCAATAGAAAGATGGCCATCGTGATGTGTTGACTGGATGGCCCAAAGTGGTCCGGTAACTGAGATAAACCAACACCATGAACTCCCACCCGCTGACTCGCCGCAATTTCCTCCAGTCCAGCACAGCCCTCGCTGCGCTTCCGTGGTTTGGCTCAAACTTCGCCCTCGCTGCTGACGGGATCCCGCAATCCGTGAAAGAGCTGTGGGCGGATTTTGATCCGCGCAAAGATGCGATCGAAACCGAAGTCATCCGCGAGTGGAAAGAGGACGGAGGCGTATATCGGCATGTGCGGTATTTGATCGGCCAATTCAAAGGCAAGCCGGCGCGTATGGCAGCCATCTACGGCTTTCCCGAGGGAACGAAAGAAAAACTCCCCGCAGTGATCCACATCCATGGAGGGGGCCAGCGGGCGTTTCTGCATGAAGTGAAGCTGCTTGTTGGCCGTGGCTACGCCGCGCTCTCGGTGAACTGGGGCGGTAGCGGCACCGGCAAACCACCTTTCAACAGCTGCGAAAAATCAGAGCCCGGTGATCCGAATACCGATTGGGGCGCTGTCGATCCATCACAACTTAACGTACAGGGATACAGCACGATGCTGCCGGGACCGGGGCAGTTCTATGAGGACCGCGAGCACCCAAAGAACAACAACTGGTATCTGCTGACGCTCGGCTGCCGGCGCGGGCTCACGTTTCTCGAACAGCAGCCTGAGGTCGATCCCCAGCGACTTGGAGTGCACGGTTACTCCATGGGGGGTAATCTCACGATGTATGTCGCTGGGACGGACGATCGCGTGAAAGCTGCGGTGCCAGGCGTGGGCGGTCAGGGCTGGCGCTGGCAGTCGCATGAGTTCATCGGCGGCAAAGCACAGCAGGAGCAGATTAAAGGCGAAGTCGAAGTCTTTCGACACACCATGAGTTTTGAGAGTTACGCACCACTCATCCGCTGCCCCGTGCTACATCGCAGCGCCACGAACGACTTCCACGGCTGGATGGACGACGTGTATCGCACGAACATGCTGATCGAAGGCCAACCCACACGCTACAGTTGGGTGCCGCATATGAACCACCATCTCATACCTGAGGTCGCGGTGACCATGCCACTGTGGTTCGATCACTTTCTGAAAGGTGCTCCGGCATTGCCCGAAACTCCGGGGAGCCGCCTCTCTCTCTCTCCAGAACCAGTAATACGTGTCACGCCCGACACCAGAACTCTGCCTGTCGCCCGGGTCGAGATTTACTACAGCGTCGATCCTGATCCCCGTGCCCGCTACTGGCGAAGTGCGAATGTCACCCGCGAAGGTGGCGACTACCGTGCAACCCTTCCACTGCACTCGGATGATCGGCCGCTCTTCGCGTTTGCAAATGTTATCTACAGGTTGCCCAAGCCTGAATCACTCGCCGCCATTCCCGGCAATGCCAAACCTGTGACGGAGGTTTGCATCAGCAGCCTGCTCCACTCGCACAGCATTCTTGAGGTCAAACAGGCCAACGTCCAACTCACCGCGAAACCGACCACGCTGATCGAGGACTTCACCCATGGCCTGCGTGACTGGTATGTGCTGAATGCAGGCAATGCAACGCATCAGCAGTTCTGGACTCGCAAGGTGACCGATCCTCTCTGGCGAGGCCCGGATGGCTCGAAGCTCCAGATCACGCTCAAGATTCCTCAAACGAACCGTATGCACATCGTGCTTCAGCAAAACGAATGGCGCAGCTACCGCGGCCAGCGCCGGACATTCGTCTGCTCGAGGGAAATCGCAGGCGCTGACGCCGAACAGACTCTCACACTCGCCCTGACGGACTTCACCTCTTCGGATGGACCACCAACGACCTGGGCAGAGATCGACCAGCTTGGCCTCTGCGCCCACTTTGCCGCTCCGGGAACATCCGCCAGCCAGGCCCCGCTCTGGAAAGGGGCTGCTCCGGCGTTCCTGCGTCTGGAGTGGAAACCGAATTCTTGATGAAATCGTGCCGGCTCTCTGAATTGCCTTCTTCGCAGGACCGCTCGCTTCCATGAATACTTCCCAATCCCAGCGTATCGGTATCGTCACCAGCGGTACCGAAAAGCTGGCTGACTACTTCCCCACGACCGCTGAGCCGGATTTCGTGCCAACCGAGCCACCGTTTACACCCGATGACCAATTGCTGGTCGATGAACTTCGGCAACGCGGTCACCTGGTCTCGGCCGTCGTCTGGGGAGTTGAAACATCGCGGCTGGCAGAGCAGTTTGATCGCCTCATCATTCGCTCCCCCTGGGATTACATGGATAGCGACGAGCAGCGCCAAGGTTTTCTTCGCTGGCTCGAACAGCTCGCCACAACGAAACTGGTCGTTGAGAACGAGCCACAGGTGATGCTCTGGCTCATGGATAAACGATACCTGTTTGACTTTGCGGCTGTCGGCGTGCCGATCGTCCCCACTCAGTTGATCTCGATTGGCGAGTCGTTTGATCTCGAAACTTTCGTCGAGCAACACGCTGCCGCCGTCATCAATCCCGCCGTGTCTGCCGCCGGCGCGGGATTGGAATTCCTGCCTGATCGCCAGGGTGCCCGGGCGTTTCAGTCTGAGTTTGCGGATCGCTGTCAGCGCGGGGCTCAATTGGTACAACCCTTTCTGCCTGAGATTCAGACGAACGGCGAATGGTCGCTCGTCTATTTCGGTGGCGAGTACAGTCACGGTATTCACAAGCTCCCCGCCAGCGGCCAGATCATGGTGCATGCCGAGCGTGGAGGTTCGCTCCGCTTCGCCGATCCACCCGCAGTCGTGCGCGAGTTGGGTGATCTGGCCGCCGCTGCCGTTCCGCGTGCATTCGCTCATCGCGACGGCAGGCCATGCCGAATGCCACTCTACTTGCGAATCGACGTCATTGAGACTGCGGCTGGCGGACTTCTTTCCGAATGCGAAGGAGTTGAGCCCGAACTCTTCTTTCGAGCTCGACCTGGCAGTGCTGCCCAATTCGCCAGATTTATCGAAAGCGGGGCGACTTAAATAAATAGTCGTGGTTCGCTCCGCGAACCAACGCTTCTTTGATGGGGGGGCATCCCGGAGATTTGGTGCAAAACTCAATTGTTGCGACGGATTTACGTCTTGATGATGGCCCAACATTCCGGGCAAAATGTCAACTCGGCGTTGGTTCGCGGAGCGAACCACGACTATCGGCACTGGTCGACGCTTTTACCGTTGCTGGAGTCGAAGGAACGGCATGAGTTTGATTTCCACTTCAATCGTTGTCGTGAATCTTCACTCGATGAATGTCACGGGGCGTGCGTCTTGAAAAGACCCGCGTTGGCCAGGATCGTGGCGGATGCGCTAATGCACTTTGATGGCGACCGGTATCGGATGGGTGACTTTATCATCATGCCCAATCACGTCCACTTGCTCGCGGCATTTGCATCGCCGGAATTGATGGAGAAGCAGTTTGATTCCTGGCTGCACTTCACGGCAGATCGAATCAATCCGTTAATCGGTTCACACGATCACTTCTGGCAGCAAAAGCCATTCGATCATCTCGTTCGCAGCCTTGAACAATACGATTACTTGCGAAACTACATCGCGATGAATCCCGAGAAGGCTCGGCTTCAGCCGGGTGAGTTCTACTACCGTCGCTATGAAAGTTAAGGGGAGATAGTCGTGGTTCGCTCCGCGAACCAACGCTCCTTGGATGACAAACTTCCGAGCGCGAAGCGGATCGTTGAGTCGCAATAAGTAAATGCGGCGTTGGTTGGCG
>CAIWEX010000803.1 GCA_903911795.1 uncultured Schlesneria sp. | reverse complement strand
CGGATTTTCCTACCGCTGCGCGACGGATGGAGAAACAGGATTTGCTCTGAGTTTTCTGGGATTTACCTGTGGAGTGGGGCTGTGCGAGGAATTGTGCAAAGCGCTACCCGTCGCGTTCTATCTGGCAGCGAATCGTGACGTGAACTGGCGAACCGCCTGCGTACTGGGGCTGGCTAGCGGGATTGGATTCGGCGTTTCCGAAGGAATCATGTATTCGGCCGACTATTACAACGGGCTTTCCGGCGGATTGACGTACCTCGTCCGATTTGCGTCGTGTGTCACGCTGCACGCGGTCTGGGCATCGTCTGTGGCCCTGTTAATGTACAACAATCAGGACTATCTTCCGGGACATGCAGACGCCGGATGGGATGCGCTGTTGTCGTTTGTCGTGTTCTACCTTGGCATCGCGATGGTCCTGCACGGACTGTACGACACGCTACTCAAACAGCATCTGGAAATTGCGGCGCTGGGTATCGCTGCCGGCAGTTTCGGATGGTGGGCGTGGCAGTTGTATCAGCAAGACTGAATTAGATAAGCCTATGCAGCGCGGATATGCAACTTTTCCGAAGTGTTGCGTACGATCAATTTCACTTTTCCACTTTGCGGATCGATTGTCAACTGGTCTACGACCTTCACTTCGAATCGAACATTCCGATCCATGCGTTTGCCAACCAGCCAGTTTTGGATCGCGCGTCGAACATCGCGCAACAGTGATTCTCGCTGGAATGGAAGTCGCTGATCCGACGTCACAATTCGAAATTCGATGTTCTGCGAGTCATGGATGACCAACTGCAGCCCCTGGAGAGGTGGGACCGGCAGGTAGAGGAGGCTCATCTGACTGATCGGTTCCGGATCACCGTCGTTGTTGACGAGTTCAAACGGCAACTCGTTACGGCCGGCAATTGCCTTGATCCACCGGAACGGGGCCGTGGACTGTGGAGGCTCTTTCAATTCCAGAACATCATTGACGCGGTATCGAATCAATGGAACGATGCGATTGAACAAGTTTGTTGCCAGCCAGTGGTCCTGCGCAACTTCCACCAGCGTATCGTCCTCGTGAAGCATCAAGCCATCGTCGGTTGTTCCACTGCCGATCAATAGTGTTTCGCTGGCACAATACAAGTCGACGATGCTGGTGTTGTACGTGTCCTGAAGTTTCGTCCGAAGCTGTGGCCTGAGCGGTTCGCCCGAACTGACGACAAGCCTGGGGTGGATCTTCAAACGGCCGCGAATTGCCTGCTGGATGAGCGAGGGATGAATATTGGCATATGCCGTTAGAACGTGCGGTTGAAACTTGTTCAACTCTTCGACCAGCACATCCACCGGAAGATTGTGATCGTAGGCCCGGCAATCATTGAACAGTCGATTAACTCCACGCTCGCCGGTCAGCGTCAGGCTCACCCCCGCGTAGTGATCCCCCTTCGCACCGATGAATGCCAGTCGGCGGCGCCATTGTAACCCAGGGAGATACCGTATTTGCAGGCTGCATCCGCGAATCCACTCGCGCACGGAGAAGGCCGTATATGCCGGAACGCCAGATGTCCCCGACGTTCGAATGACATAGTATTTGTTGTCAAGCAGATGCGAAGGATCGGGTTCACTGGCGAGGAATTCCCGAATCCGATCGGTGGAAATCGCCGGATCAGTGACGATGCGATCGAAGTTCGCGATGAGCGCCTGTTTCGTCAGGGGCGGGATCTGTTCAAGCGTCACTCTGTCAGGTGAAAGCCCGTGCGTCTCAAGCAATTCTTCGTAGTAAGGAGATTTGCGTACGGCAAACTGGATCAACTCGCGAAATCGACGTGCATGATCGTTCTCAAGTTGCTCACGTGTCCATTTCGAGACGCGGCGACGCTGACGAAAGTCATGCAGCCAGGCGACAGATTCTTGAATGGAACTCCAAAGCATCGTCCTCTCCATGGTATTCGGGTCGCTCAAATGATGATCGACCGATGAGCCCCTCAGAGAGCGGAAAATCGAACCTCCCGTTACAACCGTTAAAGTCGATGTCGGACTGGTCGCGATCGTAATCGTTGATTATCGTGTCACAACAATTGCTTGAGAGGAGCCCCTTCGCTGTACTTCATTGGCCTGGCGATTGGAGTGATGATTTCTCGCGTGTAATCAATCCCCAGCGAATGCAGGATTGTTGCGTGCAGGTCCTTGATCTCGACCGGCGACTCCGGCATCGCGTTCTTTCCTGTGGGGTCGGTGGCACCGATCACGGCACCACTCCGAAGTCCTCCGCCACCCAGCAGGCAGGAAAACCCGGTTGGCCAGTGATCGCGTCCGAAAAGTGGATTGATCTTGGGGGTGCGACCAAATTCACCCGTCACCAGTACGACTGTCGACTGCAACAGATCGCGATCGGCGAGATCTTTGAATAATGTTGCCAGGGCCGGATCGAGTTCCTTTGCACGGTTGGTATGTGCCAGCATATTGTTGGCGTGCGAATCGAATCCATCCAAGCTCACTTCAATCGAACGGACGCCGACTTCCAGCAGTCGTCGGGCCACAAGGCAGCCTGTACCAAATGCTTGGCGTCCATAGGCATCGCGGATCGCGGCGGGTTCGTCGTCAACTTTGAACGCCTTGAGTTGCTCGGACGTCATCATGCGCAATGCGGCGTTGACTGTGTGCTGATGTAGAGTCTGATCAACCCGAGAACTTCGTCCACGGCGAAACGACTGTGAGACAACGTCCAGATTTTGAAGTCGCCGCTGCTGTCGGTCTGCATCAACATTGGGACGCAGGTTCTGTCCGTTCTGGCCGGGATTGAATACTCGATAGGCATCAAACTTGTCGCCCAGAAGACCGCCACGGGGAGGGAACGGAGTTGATCCCAGCGCCACGAACTGCGGGATCTCGACCATGTTGTCTGGAAGTTCGAAGGCCGCGATTGAACCAAGGCTGGGGTGAACGAGTCCTGCCCCCTGAATCGGCTGGTAGCCCGTGTGAAGCATGTAGGCACCACGCTCATGATCCCCTTCCTTTGAGACCAGGGAGCGAATGATCGAAACATGATGCAGTTGCTCGGCTGTCTGAGGATAAAGGTGGGCGATTGTCGCATCTGGAATTGTCGTCGGAATGGCAGAGACCCCGTCTTTACCGCCGATTTCCGTACCGGGATGAGGATCCCATGTCTCCAGTTGACTCGGCCCCCCTGACAGCCAGATGGTTAACAGTGATTTCTTGCGGCCGGTTCCGCGTTCATTAGCCGCTCGCAAGTCGAGTGCCGGCAGAGCAAACGAAAGTCCGAGTGAGGCGGCAGAGACTTTCAGGAAGTCGCGGCGAGAAAAGTGTGAGGTCATGATCTGCTAATGCCCCCAGTTGAATTCGG
>CAIWEX010000802.1 GCA_903911795.1 uncultured Schlesneria sp. | reverse complement strand
CGTGTCTCCTTGCCCAGGCGAATGCCAATCCGCTGAGCCGCCCCGCGCGTTTCCTGAATCTTGTTCTGCCGAAGAGTAATCTGTTCGGTCCCACCCTGGATGTCGATGGCGACTCCATTTTCAGGCCCACTGTTTTCGACCACGTTTTGTTCGATCACGTTGCGATGACCACAAAAGCCAGGGCCGCGTTCCGGGCGAAACAAGATGCCTGTCTGGCCGCTGTTTCGCACAATGTTCTTGCGAACGATGTTGTCGGTATCCCGGTGGCCGACAGAAATCCCCTGTCCTTTGATGTCAAGGATCGTGTTGTCTTCTGCCAGGCCAAACTTGACTCCCCAGCAGAAAAACATACCGATTTGACATCGTTCCAACGTGTTCCGGCGCATCAGAGGACGTTGCGACCCCGATCCGGGATGAAGAGCCAGCCCCGCATGATCGTGGCTATGGCAATCTTCGACCGTGACGTCGTGGCAGATCTGCCAACTGATTCCATCGCCGTTATTGTTTCTCGCAGTCACCTTGCGAATTAAAACATTGCTGACATCCTGCAGGAAGATGCACCCGCCATAATTTCCGTCCAGGTTCTCGTTGTTGGCGCGATTCCCATCGAGTGTCAGGTTTTCGATGATCAGGTGATCGGTTTCCTCACTGGTGACCAGAGGAAATAACGTGGCACAGGTCGGATCACCCGTTGTCCAGAAGTTTTGCCGCAAGGGGCGATCGAGCTTGAATCGGTTTCCTGAGCGTGCCACGAGGGTTCGTTTCAGAACCTCCATCCCCCCATTGTGCGGGTTCTTGGTCCGCAAGCAGACGCTATCCCCGACTTCAAACCCCTTGGCATCCAGCAGGGTGATTTCCTGGTCGTACCAGTCAGAATCGAGCGACAACTTTGTTGTGACCGAGGCTGGTTTCGTCAGAATGGTCTCATCGCCATCACCCACCAATCTTACGCCGCTGCGCAGATGGACCGCCCCGCGCAGGTTGTAGGTTCCCGCTTTGACATGGACCGTTCCACCGCCGAGTCGTGAAACATAGTCAACCGCCGCTTGAATCGTCTTCTGAGATGTTCCGACAAGATCCGCGTCTTTAGGGCCGACGGACATTGTCAGCTTTTCGTCCCAGTTCGGTTCGCTCGCTTTGTCCCCTGACGTGGCGCGGGGACGCGTCACCATCGGTCGCCCGTCTCGTTGGGACTCCAGATTTTCTGCTGCATGACTGCGAACCGCTCTCGCAGCCCCGAGGGCTCCCAGACCGCCGATCATTCCAAAAAAACTGCGGCGAGACCAGATTGAATCAAGCGATGACTTTGCCATCTGTTGGTTTCCTCAATTTGGAATGACTTCGACCCGTGAAAGATTCGGGCCGGCGTTTCATCAGATCAATCCACCTGCTTCACCTTGGTGCCAGTCGAGAAGTTGAAACTCGACCTTTTCGCGTCCCTGAAATCGATTGATCGTGGGTTGAAAACAAATGGAAATTGGTCCAGTTACCTGTGCCATTTCGTCGGCCCAGTCTCCTTTTCCAAATGCGACTCCTCGCATGGTTTCTCCGAACTGGCGCACCTGAATCGACAGATGACGTTCCCCTTCCCCCATCTTCTTGGGAGGACTGGCGAGTTGAACATTGCTGGCCACAAACACCGGCCTGGGATTGTGCGCTCCAAACGGACCCAGGCGCTCCAGGTCGGTGATCGAACGAACGCTGAGGTCCCCCAGTCGAATTTCTGCATCGATTTTTAATTCGGATTCGCCCGGTCGAACATTGTGATGTTCAGCGACGAACTGGGCGAAGGCAACTCGAAAATCATCGATTCCACCCGGTTGAATCTTCAACCCCGCCGCCGCATGGTGACCACCAAATCCGACAAGCAGATGTCGACATGCGGTCAAACCTTCGTGCAGATTGAATCCTGCGAACGAACGACAACTTCCCTGAGCCAACCCATTGACACCATGAATCGAAATCATGATTGCCGGCCGCTGAAAGTGTTCGGCCACACGACTGGCGACAATTCCAATCACACCTGGGTGCCATTCTTCGTGAGCCAGCACCAGAGCACGCTGGTCATGCCATTCCGGTCGTTCGGCAACCAGTTCCTTCGCCTGCTTCAGCATCCGCCGCTCAACGGTCTGCCTGTTCTTGTTCAATTCGTCCAGATAGGACGCCAGCGCGGCGGCGCGTTCCGTATCGTCTGTCGTCAATAACTCAACTGCCAGTCGCGCCTGGCCAAGTCGTCCAGCAGCATTGATTCGAGGTGCGATCGCAAACGCGATGTCCTCGGCCTGCAGCGCAGTGCGATCTGAAAGACCGGCAACACGCATCAAGGCTTTCAGGCCTGGAGTCGCACGTTCCATCAAACTGGCTAGCCCGAAATGAACGAGGATTCGATTTTCATCGATCAGAGGAACGACGTCCGCGATGGTTCCAATCGCCGTCAGACCGATGGCCCCTAACAGGAATTCACGCATCTTTGGTGACGCACGTTTGCCATCTCCCAATCGGGCACAGATCGCCCAGGCCAGCTTAAACGCGACACCAACTCCACAAAGCTCGCCGAACGGGTAGTCTCCCGGTAGCCGCGGATGTACAAGAACCGTTTCTTCGGGAAGATTGTCTGCGAACTGATGATGATCTGTAATGATCAATTCCAGTCCGAGTTCGCGAGCCAATGCCGCTTCAACGGTGCTGGTGATTCCGCAGTCAACGGTGACCACCAGTCGGTTCGGATCTTCGGCATGCAATTGACGGATTGCATCGCAATTCAGGCCGTAACCTTCTTCGAGGCGGCTGGGAATGTAGTAGTCTACTTTGGCACCGGTCAGTTGCAGACAGTGCCAGAGCAGACTGGTGGAAGTGACGCCGTCGACATCGTAATCACCATAAACAGTGATCCGACGTCCGGCCTGGACCGCGGCAACGATGCGATCAGCGGCCAGCGAAACTCCCGGAAGCTTTTCAGGTTCGTGCAGGTCCACAAGCTTCTTTGCCAGAAAAGCCGTCGCGGCCTCAGGTGTCCGATAGCCTCTGGCGACAATGACTTGAGCCAGCAGCGGTGGCACGCGCAGTGATGAACTCAGTTCACGCACCAGCCGTTCGTCGTGACCCGCGATCCGCCAGATTCGATGCATTCAAGACTCCGTTCGAATTTTTCCCTTCGCGGGACGAGCCCGCAATTTCCTCGATTACAACGAGCTGCGGTTGGGATGTCAAAGATGTGTGTATTTACAAGTCCACCCCGCGTCGATGCTTATACGCCGCTCGATCTGAAATCAGTGTTTTGCAGGCACAGGCTAAGCAAAGCAGTGGGCAGAACGATGGAGGGCAGAACGATGAAGAATGAAAAAGACTTTATTAGATCGTTCTGTCCCGCGTCGTTCTGCACTCAGGTCGAGACTGAACTCCGTGCAAGAGCTATGCATCCGTTCCACTGGACATCGATTTCCTGCGCCGATAGTCTGCTTTCCATGAATGCTCAGCCCCCCGCCGCCAATCTGTATCCGTACTTCGTTCGTCGCGATCTGGATGGTTTTTTTGGACTGTTCGTCGACAACCTGATCCAGCTCTTGCTGATCCTGACGCTGTGTTCCAGTCCATACCTCTGCGGGATGACTGGGGAAAGCGCCTATCTGCTGTACCGACATATCCTGCCGGGGGCTGCTGTCAGTATCCTGATTGGAAACCTGTTCTATGCCTGGCAGGCTCGAAAACTCGCCCTGGCGACCGGACGCAGCGATGTCACCGCGCTCCCCTACGGGATCAACACCCCCTCGCTGCTGGTCTACGTCTTCTTTGTGATGGCCCCCGCATTCAAGAAGGCGGTTGACGATGGGCTGGCTCCCGTGGACGCGGCCGAAGCGGCCTGGGAAATGGGACTGCTGGCCTGTATCGGCAGCGGATTGATCGAGTTCTTCGGTGCATTCGTCGCCGATGCGATTCGCAAGCAGACTCCCAGAGCTGCCTTGCTATCGACGTTGGCCGGGATTGCGATCGGATTCATTTCGATGACGTTCGCACTGCAGATTTTTCAAAAGCCATTGATCGCGATGCTGCCGCTGGCAATTGTGCTGATTACGTATTTTGCTCGAGTCCCCTTTCCGTTTCACTTGCCGGGGGGATTGATTTCGGTGGCACTGGGGACGGCGATTGCCTGGATCTTGACGGGCCTGGTGTCAGCCTGGCCGGATGCTCCGCAGCAACTGAAGGACTCGGCCATGAATCCAGGGGCTATCAGCAAAGCGACGGAACAGCTTGGCTTTTATCTGCCGATATTTGCTGGTCCGCGTGTCTTCGCCCGGTTGATGGTCATGTCAAACTGGCTCGGGATGCTGACCGTGGTCATTCCCATGGGACTGTTTAACCTCATCGGGAGTCTTCAAAACATTGAATCGGCAGAAGCGAGCGGCGACAAGTTTTCGACCCGTTCGTCGTTGGCTGCCAACGGTCTGGGGACAATCTCTGCCGCATTATTCGGCAGTTGCTTTCCTACCACGATTTACATCGGTCATCCCGGTTGGAAGGGACTCGGTGCCAGAGCGGGCTATTCGACTCTCAACGGAATCGTCGTCACATTTATCTGCTTTACGGGGGCAATCAGCCTGATTAACAGTCTGATTCCGATGGAGTCTGGTATCGCCATCGTGCTCTGGATTGGCATCATCATTACCGCCCAGGCCTTTGCGGCAGTCCCTCGCGAACATACTCCTGCGGTCGCCGTGGGATTATTTCCCGCAATTGCTGCCTGGGGCTTCACTGTGACGCAAGGGGCATTTTTCAAGGCGAACGGAAAATCCTTGTTCGACCTGATGAAGGCTGATCCACGAGCCAATGTCAGTGATTTCGTTCTGCATGGAATGATGTCCCTACAGCAGGGGTATATTTTCACCTGCATGATTCTGGCAGCAATTTCGGCATTCCTGATCGACCGCAAGTTTGTGACCGCCGGAGTCTGGTCAATCGTTGGAGCCTTGTTTGCCTTCGTGGGATTGACGCACGCCTACCAATTGGACGGTAACACGGTGGACTTTCTGTTCATCTTCGCCCAGCCCACCAATCCGCAAGGTGCACTTGTTTATCGTTCGTGGGATGTTGCCATCGGTTACCTGCTGATGGCGGGGGCATTTTTCAGTGTCGGTTGGTATGCGCGCGGTCGAGAACTGGGCGAGATGGAACACTGAATTCTGAATCATGTTTCACGAATTGTGACGCGTTCACAGCGGATTGATTCGGGTTGCCATCCTATTTCTTCAGGTTCGAAATGGTGATTGCCGGGAGAACTTCAAGCATCACCAGCGCACAATGACGGCGAATCTGGTAGAGTACGTGATTGGCAATGATCGGTTTCATGGTGCCTGTTCCACTTTTGCCACAGAGTTGATTTCGGGACAAGGCCGCTGGACTTCTCTAACGGAGCCGATGGGATGACTGTTCATTTGCCCACAGGTTGGGAACCTCGTCGCGTTGGCGCGAACCTTGAGTTGCCACCACGACCGATCGCAAATCCGACCGATCTCCTGAACTGGCTTAGTTCGTGGATCACTCGATATCAACTGCGATCCGGTGCCGTGAAGAGCCCGCCGCAACTTGTCGCAACAGCACCCTCGCGACCTGATCGAAAGACGCGTGCGGCCCGTGTTTCGCCGGAAGCGAGTGGATTCATCGACCTTTGTCGCGAAATGCGTAATGCTCGCCGAGCACTCGGCGAATGGAACATTATGGGTGCGCCACGCTGGGATGGAGATCCACCACGCGACTGGACAGACGAAGAGCGGATGAACGCCGCACGTGCCAACCTCGTTGAGCTGCGAGACTGGTTGCGATCACGCCCCACGAAGGCCTGATGTTTTTTCGGACATCAAGAAGGGCGTTAAGTGGCCGGGGCTAGGCTGACATTTTGCGAAGGGAAGCCCCGGGGTTTCGCGAATACGCTCAGTTCACCCAAACTTGATGGTCGCCTTTGTCTTTTCTTCAGCTTTCACTGACTTGCGTTTCCCTCTGTATTTCTCCGTGCCCTCCGTGGTAGATCTTCTCCCGGTCCCAGCTTGGCGTGAATGCGGTTTACCACAGAGGTCACCGAGGGGCACAGAGAGTAATTCAGATAAGAGCATCCCCGTAGCCTCTTGCCGTCGAATCAGTTGCCGAGGCGCTGCGTATCTGACTCGCCGATTTTCTCTCAAACCTCGGATGCGGCATTGGCGTGCGCTGATGCGTCGATTAGACTGACAGAGCGTTCGAACAATCCAGGGTTTGGAGGCTGTGATGTTTCAGGTTCTCGGCGGGCCCAAACGGCTTTGTTCAGGAGTCACCCGACGAGATCTGCTCTCGGTAGGCGGACTTGGACTGCTCGGTGTCGGCAATGCTTTATTGACTCAGCAAGCACAAGCGGAACTCGCCGCACTGGACCCTGCCTCGGATGAGACATTGCCGGGGTTCGGCCGGGCAAAGAACGTGATTCTTCTCTATCTGTTCGGCGGCCCCAGTCATCTGGAAACGCTCGACATGAAGCCGCAAGCTCCTGTCGAAATCCGCGGGCAATTGCAATCCATCGATTCGACGCTGCCGGGCCTGCATCTGTGCGAACATCTTCCACGTATGTCGCAGGTGATGGATCGAGTCACTGTTGTCAGGTCTTTGAACCATCCCTGGAATTTTCATGGAATGCAGTATGCCACTACGGGAGCCCCGGAAGGGAGCGTCCCGCTGGAAGAGACGCTGACGCACCCCATGCATCAGCCGTTTCTGGGTTCAGTTGTCAATTACTTCGATCAGTTGCGGCGCGGTCCCAAGCCACCGAATTCGATTCCCGACAATCTGATCCTGCCGTTCCTGCTCAGTACTCGACGTCCTGCCGCACGCTATACGCCTCCGTTTGCGTCTTACCTGGGAAGTCGATTTGATCCGATCTGGACCGAGTTTCGCGGCGAGGCGACTCGCAGCATCGTCCGGCGTTCCCATGGTCCGGCGACTGAAATCCGCGATCCATACCTGGGAATTGAACGCGACTGCAAGTTCCTGATTGCCGCTGAAGCAGACATGCCCGCTGATATTTCGGTGGATCGTCTGAACCGACGACGTTCGCTGCTCGAACAGATCGAAACGTTGCGGGTCGTCATGGATCGGCAGGCAACTCGTGGCAGTCATGACCAGAAGCGGGATCTCGCTTTTACTCTCCTGGATTCTCCAGCGATTCGCGACGCGTTCGATCTTGATCGTGAATCTGCCAGCGTGCGAGATGCCTATGGAATGTCGTTGTTCGGGCAGTCGACTCTTCAAGCCAGACGACTGGTGGAAGCCGGCTGTCGATTCGTCACCGTGGTCTGGGATGAATTCGGACAATTGAATGCAGGCTGGGATACGCACGTCGACCATTACAACCGTTTGAAGGGCGAGCTGTTACCGGGGCTGGATTTCGCGTTCTCGGCATTGATCAGGGATCTCGAAGCACGCGGGATGCTGGACGACACACTTGTGCTGGTCATGAACGAAATGGGACGAACTCCCAAGTTTGAAGGGGAAGGGCGAGGGCACTGGGGACGCGCCTACACGAACTTCTTCGCCGGTGCGGGGATCAAGCGAGGGAACATCATCGGCAAGACAGATCCGATTGGTGCCGCAGTGGCAGACCGACCTCTGACGGCCAAGGATATTCTGGCGACCATCTATCACTTGATCGGAATCAACCCCTATTCAACCTTACCCGACAAGTTGAATCGCCCTGTACCGCTGACGCATGACGGAAAGATCGTCCCCGAAATGCTGGCGTGATTACAGCTTTCCCTGACGGCGCTGACCGCGGATGAATTCATGCAATTTGCGGACCGCTCCATCCCACTGGCCCGCCCGGCTTTCCTCGACAAATGATTTTAGTTGTCGGTAGGCGGGCTCAGGCAATTCGCCCTGCTTGTGAAGCTCCTCGATCCTCAATGCGCTCTTTTCCAGAAGTTCGATTCGCTTTGATGCAACCGCTGTGTACAACGCGTCAACCGCGGCAAGGACATCTTCGCTCGCTCCGATCTGCGCCGGACGTCCGCAGCCGATCAGCACTAACATCAGCAGCGATAGAATCTGTTGCGGTCGAAGAGATGCGCCCCCTGTAAGTCTTCGGTAAATGGCTCGCACGGGCATGACTTTTGATGAACCTGGAAACAGGTGATTCGATGGTGACCGTGACAATTTAGAAATCTCCGACGATCTCGCTGCCACCGCGCGTGGACAGTCCGACCCAGACAAACGGGTCGATGAACTGCGATACAAATCGAACAGATCCGTCTCCCATCAGAATATTTGCGCCCCCGACATGCTCGGAGTACATCTCATCGGTATGTCCAAACGGGTTGTTCGGAGCGTGAATAACGACCTGTGGATGGTCATGTGTATCAGGACCACTGTGAGCACCCACCAGGCAGCCAGCGCTATTACAGTCCGAGGGGAATGAACCCTTGGGACACGTCGCTCCAAATGGAACGACACCCACCCAGGTCTTGTTGCTCAGTATCGAACTGTGTTCGCCCAGAAAAATCGTCTGCGATAACCCGTCTGTCACGCTCGATGACGAGATCCGGGAATTCCGATAGAACGGCCCGTCGATCATCGCTGGCTGATTTCCGTTCGCTGGAATCGGTTCCGGTGTCGAGAAATCGTCATAGTTCGTCACGCGTCCCCACGGCTGGTGAATGCCTGCATTCGTAACGTAGTGAGAATGTGCAAACGTGATCGCAGGACTGAAGGGAGTTGGATTCTTGGGAGCATAAGCGGGTGACCCGTTGTAACGCTCCACTTGAAATCCGTCGCTTCCACCGGTTGCCGTAGGGCACAGAAACAAAGTCAGCTTCGTTTTCGCCAAAGGGACGTTTCGAGAAGCCCAGCAAGGCTGGTTGATGTCGAACTGGTTGTAGAGAGATGACTGATCGAGGGCGGGCAACAACAGCGTCCCCCAGGCAAAACCAGATACCCCGTTTCCATTGTCATCGGGATACGTCACCCCATTATTCGTTCCGGAGACATACGGATTTCCGATATACGCCGGAGGAAACACCGAATAAGCATCGTGGTAGTTATGGAGTGCCAGTCCGAGCTGCTTGAGGTTGTTTTTGCATTGCGTGCGACGAGCCGCCTCGCGCGCCTGCTGGACTGCGGGAAGGAGCAATGCCATCAAAATGGCGATAACTGCAATCACAACAAGCAGTTCGATCAAAGTGAATCCTGCTCGGCGATTTTTTTTAGGGCGAAACCACATTTTTGATGGATCTCAATAGAAAGTCGTGTGGGACAACAAAAAGTTTTGATCACTCAAAATCAGATGTGCCAAGAGTACGAAAACAAGGTCGCAAGGTCAAGTCGACACCCTTCCTGTCACAATGGACTGATCTTCCAGGATCTTCCAAAGGGCTTGTTGATTCGCAGCGAAATCCGTTGTATCAACTAGGTTTCCACGTTTTTGGAATGCCTTCTGTTTTTGAGTTGTCCCAAGGATCGATTGTCCATGAGTCGTGTCATTCTGACTGTTTTGATTCTGATCTGTTCCGGTCACGCTGTCTGGTCGCAGGAAACGCCTCGCCCGAAACCGATCAAGGCTCTGCTGATTACCGGTGGGTGCTGCCATGATTACGCAAAGCAGAAGGAACTCCTGAAACGAGGGATCGAATCTCGAGCCATGGTGGAAGTGACACTGGTGCACTCATCCGACAAAAGCACCAAAGCTCGCTTCGACATGTACGACAACCCCGACTGGGCCAAGGGATTTGACGTCGTCATTCACGACGAATGCTCCGCCGACGTTAAGGAATTGCCGTACGTCGACAATATCCTGAATGCTCATAAAGCTGGTGTGGCTGCTGTCAATCTGCATTGTGCCATGCATTGCTATCGGACCGGAAAAGACGACTGGTTCCAGTTCGTAGGCATTCAATCGACATCCCACGGGCCTCAGAAGCCGATCGACATCACGTTCCTCGACCGTGCCCATCCTGTGGCAAAGGGATTGGAGAACTGGACAACGATTAACGAAGAGCTCTACAACAATGTGAAGCTGTTTGACACCGTCGTTCCGCTGGCTCGCGGTCGCCAGGATGTCGGCAACAAAGTGGATGACGCAGTCGTTGCCTGGGCCAATCAATACGGTAAGGCACGCGTTTTCAGCACAACTCTGGGGCATAACAATGAAACCGTGGGAGATCCCCGCTATCTGGACCTCGTCACGCGCGGACTGCTCTGGTCCGTCGATCGGTTGACCCCCGAATATCAGCAGCCATTTGCTGTTCCCAAGAAGGAATTGGTACCCGTCAATCTGGCACGCGGGAAGAAGGCGACAGCTTCGGGATCGCAGGATGGACACCCGCCCGAACACGCGATTGATGGCAATGAAGAGACTCGCTGGTGTTCCCCCGACGCTTCTGCCGGACAGTCGTGGCAAGTCGATCTGGGATCGATGCAGGAAGTCACCGGTTGCCGGATTCTGTGGGAAATGGACGACACCAACTACCGCTACAAGGTGGAAGGTTCGAACGACGGAACGACCTGGCGCATGCTGTCTGATCAGACAAAGACCGATTTGAAAGAGCAGTCTCAGGTACTGAAGTTCATCAAAACCGAATTGCAGCACGTGCGACTTTCGATCACAGGAGTGGTCGCTGGCCGTTGGGGAAGCTTTTTCGAATTTGAAGTCCATGGAACGAAGATGGAAGAACGCCTCATCGGCGCAGGGGATTCCATCAAGCCAAGAAACATCAAAGGAACGGGGTTGCTGGCAGGTATCAAAGCCCCTGCCGGATTCGAAGTGACGCTGTTTGCCGCACCTCCGAATGTCAGCTATCCCGTTTGTCTGGCGAGCGACGTCAATGGAATCGTTTACGTCGGTATCGATGAAAATGGATCACTCGACAAGAAGCCGGGACGTGGCCGCATTGTTCGGTGCAAGGACACGGATGGCGATGGTCAGGCGGACGAATTCGTCGACTTCGCCAAGGTCGATAGCCCCCGAGGGATCGTTGTCACGACCACCGCGACTGCCAGTGGAACCGCCGGGACATCGCTGTTCGTGCTGCATCCGCCACATCTCTCACGCTACTTCGACGATAATGGTGACGGTGTCTCGGATCGCTCGGAAATCCTCGTGAAAAACATCGGGTTTGACCTCGATTTTCGCGGTGCTGATCACACCACAAATGGCATTCAAATTGGAATTGATGGCTGGATCTATGTCGCGGTTGGAGACTATGGCTTTATCAAAGCGACAGGAAGCGACGGTCGCGAAGTCCAGATGAAGGGGGGCGGGATTGCTCGTGTCCGGCCTGACGGTTCCGAATTGGAACTGGTTTCACGGGGACAACGCAACATTTACGATGTCGCCGTCAGCCCACTGATGGATCTGTTCACTCGAGACAACACGAACGATGGCGGCGGCTGGAACGTGCGGCTCAGCTACGTGCCGCATGGAGCCCAGATGGGCTACCCCTGGTTGTTTATTAACTTCCCCGAAGATATCGTTCAACCATTGGCCGACTACGGAGGTGGTTCGCCCTGCGGTTCACTGTTCGTCGACGAATCGGCGCTGCCCGACGAACTGTCTCATTCGCTCTATACCTGCGATTGGGGACGCAGTGTCATCTATCGCCATCCCCTGACCACTAACGGTGCGGGATTTACTGCTGAGCAAGAGTCGTTCATCGAACTACCGCGACCGACTGACATGGAAATCGATGCTGCAGGCAACATGTACATCAGCAGTTGGAAGGATGGCGGATTCAACTTCAGCAATCCCAATGTCGGCTATGTTGTGAAGGTGAAGCCGCCAGCCAAGGGGACGACAACCGCAAGGAAGCCCATTCACACCGCTTCCGATGCGGAACTTCTCCAGGGAATCGCCGGAACCAGTCACACGCTTCGATTGGAATCTCAGCGTGAAATCCTGCGACGAGGTGATCGCCCTGAAATCGCCAGTGGCCTTGAAAAGATTGCTGCGTCAACAGCGGGTCTGCCTTCGAGGGTTGCTGCCATTTTCACTCTCAAGCAGCTTCGTGGCGAGAAATCTCACGCGAGTCTGCTCGCTCTTGCTTCTGAACCAGCACTGCGAGAACACATCCTGCGAGCAGTTGCCGACCGGGAGACCCAGTTGGCGGCAACATCGGTGGAACCGTTCGTTTCTGCATTGAAAGATCCGAATCCACGCGTGCGATTGCAGGCCGCACGTGGAATCGGCCGATTCACTCGGCCAGCCGATGGAAAATCAAAAGTCACTGAAGAACGGAAGACCACTTCCGCAAAACTGGTTTCGTTGACAATCGATCGTGATCCACTGGTTTCACATATCGCGATCGACAGTCTCGTACGATTGAATGCTGGAAAGGTCTGTCTGGAAGCCTTGGATGCCGGTCCCGTGGAGGAACGAGTCGGGGCGATTCGAGTACTGCAAGGGCTGCATGATCCAGCGGTTGTGACTGGATTGCTGGACTGGTTGAAACGCCCGGTGACTCCAAAGCCTGCCGGACCGACAGGTCAGGTGATCAGCTATGTATTGACGCGTTCGTTGATCCTCGGTGCGCTCTGCCGCCTGCATTTCCGTGAAGCTGATTACACGGGTGACTGGTGGGGGACCCGGCCCGACACGACCGGCCCCTATTACAAGCATGTCCCTTGGTCAGAGACGGAACGGATTGGCGCTGCCCTGCGACAGGAACTGACCGAGGGAGACGCAGGGGTTGTGAAGCACCTGCTGCCGCAATTGCGGCGACACAAGATCGAACTTGCCAGGATGCAGGAACGCATTGTCAAGTTGGCTGCGGACGATCGGACATTCTTCCCTGTCGCCATCGATCTGATCGGAACGGGTTCCTCACAACTATCGACGGAAGCTGCCCATTTGCTGGAAGTTGGTGCGACAATCGATCCCAGTGATGTGGCCGTACGAGTTCAATCATTGCGAGGCCTTCAACGTCGAGTCGATCAGTCGGCGCTGTTCGACGTTGTCTTCCGCAGTTTTGCCGCCGTTTCGGAGAAAGACCAGCAGAGCGAAGTCGGCGCGGCATGGAACGAATTCGTTCGCGAACCAAAGCTGTTCAAGCTAGTCGCTTCTCTTTCGAAGCAGGCCGAATCCACCGACCCGGTAACGCGAGAACTCGCCTATGCAACGCTGGTTTTCGTCTCAGAAGCGGCACCCGCTCCCAAGGACGCTCGCGATGCTGCCATGCGAGTAGTCGAACGCGCCTGGTCGACTCCGGAAGCTGCAATCAGTCTGCTGCGAGCAATTGGTCGATCCAAACAGGAATCGCAAATCCTGCAGATTCAACAGCAGATCAAATCGAAGAACCCCGAAGTTCAGCGTGCGGCTCAATATGCTGTCACGCGGCTGGAACTGGACAAGGAACCTCCGCTCGATCCCAAACGACCTCTCATCGCCACGATGAAGTTTGAAGACGTTGTCCAATTGACGGAATCCCTGAAGGGGGACGCAAAATATGGCCAGCGCCTGTTCAGTCGACAAGGTTGCGTTGCCTGCCATACCGTCTCGCCGACGGAACCTCTCAAGGGGCCGCTGCTGTTAGACATCACCAAGCGTTACAAACGTCATGAATTGATTGAATCGATCGTCAAGCCGAGCGCCAAGATTGCTCAAGGATTCGAATCACAGTTCTTCGCCACCAATGACGGGAAGATCCACGAAGGCTTTGTCGTCCGCGAATCCGGAGAAGAAGTCGAGTTTCGCAACGTCGCCGGAATCTCTGCTATCCTGAAAAAGGACGAGATCGAAGAACGCGGCAAGCGCGAGATCTCGGTCATGCCGCTGGGGATGGTCGATAAACTCAATGTTGACCAGCTTGCTGCGATTCTCGCGTATCTTGAATCATTGAAGAAGTAGTTCTCAGCCCTGTGAATCACGGACACGGGTTCGGTACTTCAAAGGCGTCAGGTCGTAACACAGTATGTCGCTTCCACGATTCAGCGTTCAAAATCCGGTTCTCGTCAATCTGCTGATGCTCGTCATCATTGCCGCGGGAATGGTTTGCGCCCTGACGCTGACTCGCGAAATGTTTCCTGAGTCTCGGCCTGAAAAATTGTTGATCACGACGATCTATCCGGGTGTTTCACCACAGGAGATCGAAAAGGTTCTGACAATCAAGATCGAAGAGGCTGTCCGCGATGCGGAAGGAGTTGATAAAGTCGACTCCACCGTCATCGAAGGAATGAGCGCCACGCGACTGAGCCTGCTGCCGGGGATTAGGAATGTCGATCGCGTTCTGCAGGAAGTGAAGGCGGAAATCGACGCGATTGAAGATCTGCCGGTCGATGCTGAGAAAACGACCGTCAAAAAGCTCGAACCGAAGCTTCCCGTGATCGGCGTTGCGATCTATGGCCCCGGCAGCGATGCCGATCGTAAACGAGCGGCCCGAGCCCTGCGCGATGAATTGCTGCTGCTGCCTGGTGTCAGTGATGTCGTGATGTCAGGAGCGAAAGAAGACGAAATCAGCGTCGAAATTCGTCCCGCGAAGCTGATGGAATATGACATCACGTTCGATGAGGTCGCTGCTGCCATTCGACAGGCGAACCTGGATGTGACGGGGGGGCAGATCGACGCCAGCCGTAGTTCGCTCTCCATTCGAACTCTCGGTGAAGAACAACGAGGGGTCGATCTGAACAAGATCATTGTCCGCAGTTTCCCGGACGGCCGTACCGTCTATCTGTCCGACGTTGCTGATGTCAGAGATGCATTTGTGGACATCGATCAGGAAGGCTACTTCAACGGTGAACCGGGGATCAACTGCGTCGTCTATCAGAACAATGGTCAGGATGCGATCCGGATTTCGCAACTGGTGAAGGCCTACGTCCTCGCCAAGAAAGGTCTCCCATTCGATCCGCACGGATTTGAGGCGGCCAGTCTGCATGTGTGGTACTGGCGTCCCTTCGCGATCATCTGGGCTCACGCATCCCGGCTGGCCAACAAGGCCATCGGGCATCCTGATCCCGAGTACTACTACCAGCAAAGTTCGTCGAAGCCGTTTGACCACAAGTTCAACGTCGCATTGCATACGGATCTGGCGAGGTTTGTCGAGGGACGTATTGATCTGATGGTCGACAACGGACTTCAGGGGCTGTTCCTGATCCTGCTGACGCTGGTCGTATTCCTTGACCACCGAGTTGCCTTCTGGGCCGCGACGGGGTTGCCGGTCACGTTTCTCGGGACGTTTCTGATGATGTCCCTGATGGGTGTCTCGCTGAACCTCGTCAGTCTGATGGGTTTGATTATCGTCCTCAGCATCGACGTCGACGAAGCGATCGTGATGGGGGAAAACGTTTGTCGGCATATGGAAGAAGGTCTCACCTCCGAAGCAGCAGCCATCACCGGGTCAGAAGAAGTGATGTGGCCGATTGTGACGATGACCGGCACGACGATTGGGGCCTTCGTTCCCCTGTTGTTCATTAAAGGCCAACTCGGTGACTTCTTGAAAGAACTGCCAATGGTCTGCATTGCGGCCATGAGCATGTCCATGCTGGAAGCACTCGTGATCCTGCCCGCTCACCTGGGCCATCTGAAGACAAAAGCACGCCGAAGCAAAGATTCAGATTCAACAACAGCGTCCGTAGCCGTTGCACCCTTGTCGCGATGGCGCCAGCTCTGGGGGCGGGTTGTTTCTACTAAGGATGCCGTGCTGAGTACCGCAGTGGATGTCTGGTACGATCGATTGATCCGCCTGATGCTGACCTGGCGATACGTTACGCTGGCCGCTGCTGTGGCAACGTTGTCCATCGCAGTGGGACTGGTTCAGGGGGGAATTGTTCCGTTTGTTCCCGTTCCGAAGATGGACAGCGAAACGCTCGTTGGATCGCTGGAAATGTCGATTGGAACCCCAGCGGAGCTGACCAAGAGTCGACTGAAGCAATTAAGCGATCACCTGGTGAGTCTTCCGGAAGTCGTCAACGTCCAGATGTACGTCGGAATTCAGGTCGATATCGCCGGTGAAGGAGCCGTCGGACAAAATCTCGGTTCACATCTGGGCCAGTTGATCGTCGAATTGAAAGAGGCTCACAAGCGAACGCGCACGAGCGAAGCGATTCTGATCGAATTGCGACAGGAAGCGGAGCGACTGAGCGGTGTTAATGCAGTCACATGGTCATCGCTCAACGGCGGCCCGGCTGGTCGCGCGTTGGAATTGAAGGTAACGGCCGACCGATTTGACGATAGCCTTGCAGCCGCAAAAGCGGTCCGAGAGAAGCTCGCAACGTATGACGGCGTGTTCGACATCGACGACAACGTCAACGCGCGTCTGCGTGAAGTGCAGTTACGACTGCATGAAACGGCGCGGCCTACCGGAATCACCGTTGCCACTCTTGGCCAGGAAGTTCGGAATGCATTCTTCGGACGCGAAGCCCGCCGGATTTCGCGCAATCGCGAAGATGTCAAGATCATGGTCCGCTATCCGAAGATCTACCGTCAGGACGATTCGATGCTGGAAACGATGTGGATTCCGTCGCCCGCAGGGGCAACGGGACGACATCGCTGGGTACCACTCCGCGAAGTCGCGGAACTGACAGAAGATCGCGCCCACGATTCGATTCAGCGAAGTGAGCATCGCCGGGCAATCTCGATTTATGCCGATGTCGATGATCTGCACAATGACAATGAAATCGCAGCCAACGTCCAGCAGTGGATCGACACCGATCTGCGGAAATCGAATCCCGATGTCCGGGTCGAAATGCGCGGAAAAACGTTGGAAAACAAAAAATTCATGGACAGCATGGTGATCGCATTCCCCGTTTCATTGGCGATCATCTATGTCCTGCTGACAGCACTGTTCCGTTCGTATATTCAACCGATCGTCGTTCTGATCGCGGTCCCATTCGGAGTTCAAGGAGCGATCGTCGGACATTGGATTATGGGATACGACCTGACGATCATGAGTGCCATTGGACTGGTCGCGCTCAATGGAATCGTCGTCAACGACTCACTGGTTTTGGTCGACTTTATCAACAGTCGTGTTCGCAGCGGAACCAGCCACTTTGAATCGAGTGTCGCGGGTAGCAAGCTGCGGATGCGAGCCATCGTTTTAAATACCATCACCGCAGTCGTAGGGATGACACCGCTGATGTTCGAAACCAGCTTCCAGGCAAAGTTTCTGATTCCGCTGGCGATCACGCTGACGTGGGGTCTGATTTTCGCAACGGTGCTGACGCTGGTGGTGGTTCCTGCTATTAACATGGTCTTCTTCGATATTTCGAAGATATTTGGTGGATCTTCAAGGTCCGCTCATCCCGCTTGAAATAATTCCCTGTATCAATCATAGTTTCACTTATTATTGGCGGGCCGCAAATCGAACGATAAACAGACGGCCATCGATAGACGGGAAACAATCATCTTGGTGGGGATGCTCCGTGATCCAGTTTGTCTGTCCGGAATGCGGTACGAAACGAAAGTATTCCGACGATCGCGCAGGGGATCGTGTGTCATGCCGCGTCTGCGGCAAGAAGTCGTCACTCCCTGATTCAGACGAGAGTGATGATGGCGAATCCGTTACCACTGGCGAACGGCGGAAGAAGTCGAAACGTGGTCGAGGAAAGCCGGACCCGAAGGCAGAGTTAGTTGCTTTCACGTATGCAGGCTGGATTGTCAGTGGCGTGAGTTGCCTCGGAATACTTTTTGCTCTTCAGCGCAGGCCATTGATCCCTGGCGCGCTATTGGCCGGTTTTCCGATCGGGCGGATTATAATTGCCGTTTATACGTCGCTGTTGGGAATGGGATTCCGTGCTGCGATCGGGCAGGGGCTGACGCTGTCTCGTGAAACGAAGCTGGAGGGCAAGTCTGGCATACAGACAGGAATCGGCATCGTCATGACTGTTGCTGTCCTGACGGTTGTGGGAATGGAATTGCTGGGTGAAATGGGGAAGGCTCCAGTGAGACCTTAATCCTTCGCAGCCGACAGTCGGTGACTTCAGAACCACGCGATGTATCCGAGGTGTTCACGTCGTGCCGAGATAGGACTGATGATCTCACAGAGTCGCAAAGGCACGGAGAAAAGCGAGGGGCCGTGGGATGATTGCGGCAGGGTGGCCGGGTCTGGAGGCTTAGCGGAAGGCCCGGTATCTTTGCAATGACGACGCTGTTCGTTCGCGGGGCATTCGCTTCACTTCAGAATCCGCCCCGCCGCCGCTTGCCGGTCACACGGAAAAAGGTAGATCTTAGCCCCAATGACGGACAAATTACGGGAGGGCGAGGCGGCGAGGCTCCCGCCGAGCCGGAATTGGAATGGACACCTAAACCCAATCCCGGCTCGGCGGGAGCCTCGCCCTGAGTTTCCGGCATATTTTTTGTTGTCATAGGATTTTGGGCACTGAATTGTATTTTGTGCCAACTGCGAGTTGTGATTGCAGTTATGCGAGATCGAGGCACGTGATGACCGCTAGATGCGTAGTGCCAGGTTATGATGGGCTCGAACCTTCAGGAGGGGTTCCTGTCGTCGGCGATGGAACGAAGAATCATGGCGGAGCCTCGTAAGAGCTTTGGGGAAATCCATTTTGAGGCAGTCGACTTGGGCGACGCTCGGCGTAACGAAAGACTGCCGAAGCTGGTGAATGAGATGCATCGACATCCGGGTGGGACACTGCCGCAGAAATTGCCGAGAGGCGCGGACTTGGATTCGTTTTATCGCCTTTGTGACGCAGACGACGTGACGCACGAGGCTGTGATGAAGCCGCATCGGGACCGGTCCTTGCAATACTTGCAAACAGCCGACCACTTTGTTCTGGCGATCCATGACGCGACGGAACTGGACTACACCACTCACGCCACGCTGGTGGAGGATCTGGGACAAATCGGGAATGGAAAACAGCGGGGTTATCTCGTTCAGAATACGCTAGTTGTTGATCCGAAGTTGAACAGAGTTGTGGGACTGGCCAATCAGATCCTGCATGTGCGACCGAAGGTGAAAAAAAAGGAAAAACAGTCGCAACGGCGTAAGCGGGAATCGCGAGAAAGTCTGCTGTGGCTGAAGGGAACGAAGGATCTCCCGAGCCGCCGCGAAGTCGTCGATCTGTGTGATCGCGGCGGTGATACCTTCGAGTTCCTTGAGCATGAGATGCACAGTGGCCGGACATTCGTGATCCGTTCATCCCATGACCGGAATGCTCAGGTCGGACATTGCCCGGATGGTGAGCAACGACATCTGCATCAGCACGCCCGGACTCTAAAAGAGCTTGGTACCCTGGAGCTGGCTGTCAGTCAAAAGGTGATCGTCAACAGCCCCAAGCGCAAAGGCAAAAAGACCAAGACGATCCGAACACAGCGAATAGCTCGCCTGAGCATCTCGGCCGGCCCCGTCCAGATCATGGCTCCCACCAGTAAAAATGGAAACCATGGCAACACTCCGCTTCCCGTCTGGATCGTCCGAGTATGGGAAACAAATCCCCCCGCGGGAGAAAAGGCTCTGGAGTGGCTGCTGTTGACCAATCACCCCGTCAATTCGGTGGACGATGCCTTGCAGGTCAAGACCTGGTACGAATGGCGATGGACCGTCGAAGAATTTCACAAAGCGAAGAAGACCGGTTGCAGCATCGAAAGCCTTCAGTTCCATGACGTCGAGCGTCTGCGACCGGCTATCGCGATCTTGAGTATCCTGGCGCTGTCGCTGCTGGCCATACGAGACAGCGCAAGGAACCCCCAGGCCCGCGATCGGTTGGCCTGTGACGACATCGACGAAGAATACATCGAAGTGTTATCGCTGTGGCGTCATCGAAAATGCTGTCCTCACTGGACCGTACACGAGTTCTACATGGCCTTGGCTCGCCTCGGAGGCCATCCCGGCAAGAAAAGCAGCCCGGAGCCGGGATGGATCGTCCTGTGGCGCGGGTGGGAAAAACTGCAGCTAATGATTGATGGCGCAAAAGCCGCGGCACTCAGATATCAGCTCCAACTCAAAAGGAATAAAAGATGCGCCTGAAACTCAGGCCTCGCCCTCCCGTACCTCCCTCCCCAAGTGCTGTCACGTTGAAATTCTCGCTGATCCGGCCAGGGAAATTTTACAAGATCTTCACACGGTCGCGCGGTCCGACGATTGAGCCGGACATGCCGAGGGGCGTTCCTCATCACGAAACCTTATGTCCGCGAACCAACGCTGCATTTCCTATGGCAACTTACAGATTCGCCTCGACTTCAGAAGTGTGTCCTAAGAAACGTTGGTTCGCGGAGTGGCGAAGTGACCAACGGGAAGGCCCCGAAACGGAGGGCAGGCTCAAACTATCAGGGCCATCCCGCCGAATAAATTCACAGCCTATCCGCGAACCAACGCTTCTTGGTTGATAGCTAGACCGCTGATGACGTGGTGAATAGCTTGGCTGGCATAACTAAATGCGGCGTGGTTCGCGGAGCGAACCACGACTATCGTGAACTCGCGAGCCTCGTTTCACTCGTCGCGTCACGCCCCCTCGAAGACTCGACCCGAACGCAGCGGAAGCCATAACTCCTGTCTGACAGGGGTGCAGGGCAAACAAAGGACCTTCCATGCCAAATGCAAATCGTGGTATCGTAGCGATCGAAAGTTAATTGGCCAGGACGTCGAGCAAGTCCTTCTTGTCATGCTTCAAAGTGTGAGGAGAGGGACGCGATCGATCCTGCGTGCCACCTGGCTCTGCTTCTCTGAGGGCTCCGAAGAAGTGGCATCGTCGATTCGCTCCGTTGTACTCTCACGTGGAATCAATTCTGTATCCGCCACACATTTGAGTTTGAACTCATGGTACTTCAACTGCGACCGACGTCACGAGTCCTGGTGATGGTCTTTGCAATCTGGACAACATGCAGTCCGATGCTGTTGGCGGCCGACTACTTCCTGACGATCGGCGGTGGTTACAACCCGACCGGCAACCAGGCTTCCCTCGAAGCCAATGTGATCTTCTTCCAGCAGGTCCTGGATGAAAAACATCGCGGCAGCCGCAATCACGATATCTTCTTCTCGGATGGCAACGATCCCATCGCTGATCTGCAAGTCCTGGCGACCAAGCCTCGACAGAATCCGGTGATCGAACTGCTGGAGAATCTCCACCGCCGCCGTGAAGAAGAGCAGCTCGAATATCGAAATCACCGCGTGCCTGATATCGCAGGGGGACTTGACCCAGCGCTGGTTCACTCACGCCTGAAGGCCATCGCAAAAAAGGCTCAGCCGGGTGATCGACTGATTGTCTACGTGACCGCACACGGAAGCGAGGGACCTAAGCCAGATCCCTTCAACACGACGATTGACTGCTGGAATGAACAGAGAATTACCGCTCGCGAGTTCACCAGATGGCTCAGTGAGTTACCGCCAACGATCCCGGTTGTGATGGTCATGGCTCAGTGCTATTGCGGTGGATTCGGTCACACGATCTTTCAGGAACTGGATGAAAAGAAAGGCTTGGCGTCGCAGTTGCGAGCGGGATTCTTTGCCCAGCGACATGATCTTCCGGCTGCAGGTTGTCGGCCTGATATTCATAATGATGAAGAGTTCAGCAGTTATTTCTGGGGAGCCATCGTCGGTCGCAGTCGGACGGGTGTTCCCGTAACTGGATGCGACATCGATGGTGACGGCAGCATCTCATTTGCCGAAGCGTATGCTTATGCGGTTGTTGCTGGAAACACGATTGATATTCCGCTGCGAACATCCGATGTCCTGTTGCGAACCTATAGCCGCATGAGCCTCGCTGACATCAAGCAGCCTGCTGCTCCCGTGGACTCGAATTCGCAGCCCGACAAGAAATCGGAGCCCGAGGCGAAACCTGCCGTGACCGACGACCGACCGCCACCAAAGCCGCCAGTACTTGGCGGCACCTTGCAGTCGTTCGTTGATCAGGGACGTCCCGTCTCGGCTCGCATCGTGACCGGCCTCAGCAAAGGTCTCGGGTTTTCGTTGCAGGACGATGTTTCAGTGGTCATTGCGGCCTATGAATTGCACCGTAAAAGCCAGAAGCGAGGCCCCAGGCCAGGTGGTGGCCGACGTCGTGCAGGATCAGGGCGACGAGAGTTGCTTCAGGAAATTGCCGAGAAGTGGCCGGAGTTGGCAGATCCCAAGCATTGGGAAGAATCCCCGTTGCTTAAACCGGACAATCAGGAACAGCTCTTGGCGGATCTCAAGCAGTTACCCGCATGGAAGGGGTACGATCAGCGCCGGCAGCAAGCGGCCGAATCTGAAAAGAAAGCAGAAGAGCACGAATTGCGCGAGGTCAAATTTCGTCGACTGATCAGCACTCTGGAAGCCATCCAGTTAGGAAAACATCTGCCGCAGGTCGCCACTCCAGAAATCGTCGAACGCTATCGGCAGTTGATTCAACTGGAAGAATCGTCACTCAATTCAGGGTCTTGACCTTCTGGAATGGGTTTTACCACGGAGGACACGGAGGGGCACAGAGGCAAAATTCAGAGATAAGAACTACAGATGTCACTGGCTTTTATTCTCTGTGTATTTCTCTGTGCTGCTCCGTGTCCTCCGTGGTAGCCTCTTCAGATGGGGGGCAGTACTTCGTCGCATATGACTTTGAAGCTGACCAGGGTGTTGGGGCCGAAGGTGGTGCTGATGGCGACGTCAACTGCGTCGCGGCCGCGGGCGATCAGGATGCGGCCGATGCGGGGAACGTTGTTACGCGGATCGAAGACATGCCATTGGCCTCCCAGGAAGGCTTCGAACCAGCCGGCAAAATCCATCAGCCCGTAGGGTGGCATCGTCCCGGCGTCACCCAGATATCCGGTGCAATACCGCGCGGGAATGTTTAAGCACCGACACAACGTGATTGCCAGATGAGCGTAGTCGCGACAAACGCCGACCCGCTCATTGAAGGCTTCGACGGCGGTCTTGGTGGCTCGGGCCTTGGTGTAATCGAATTTGATGTGGTTATTCACGAAATTGCAGATCGCCTGAACCCGGGCCCAGCCCAGAGGCGTTGAGCCAAACTGCTTCCAGGCGAAATCGGTCAGCAGATCTGTTTCGCAGTATCGGCTTCCCAGCAGAAAGGCCAAGGTCTCTTCAGGCAGTTCCCAGACAGGATGCTGCCGTGCATCTGGAACGACAGGGTCCGTCTTTCCTAATGAGCGGATCAGGGCCATCGTGGAGATCGTCGTCCTGCCGGCAGGGGCTTCGATACGGCTGCACCAATTGCCAAAATTGTCGCGATAAGGAGTGATCACCACGGCAGGGTTGGTCACCAGCAGATCCGGCCTGATGATCTCGTACGCGTGGCTGTAGTGGATATTCAGCATCAACAACATGGGAGTCGGTTGCGGACAATCGTAGACAAGTTCGTAACCGACTTTGATGTAGATGGCGTCGCTCACTTTCGCAGGAGAATCGCAATGTCGCGGCTTTTGCTGGCGAATACTTGGTTCGCTGGCGAATGCGTGGCAACGGAAGCATCGCGGTAAACAATTTCACCGCAGCGAGCATCCTACCATGCATGGGCCATGAACCCGTTATCTGATCTCGTCGCAATTCCGGAAGTTACGGTAATTACGCATGTCGATAAATGCATGCGTGGACAAACCGCTTGATCAGATCGCGATTCAACAAGCCGTCGCTTCGTTCCGGATGCCACTGGACCCCCAGATAAAACGCTCGCGTTGGATCATCAATGGCTTCGATGACTCCGTCGGCAGAAGTTGCGACGACTCGCAAGCGTCCCGCGTCAACCACCCCTTGATGGTGCGACGAGACAACAGTCTCGGCAGTGATGGCATCTCGAGTCACCGGGACACCGTCCAGCAGCACCGATGCTTCAATCCCGATGACAATCGGATGAGGATGATTGTCCTGATGGGTATCAGCCGCGTTTGCCAGAGTATCGGGGAGATGTTGATTCATCCGCCCACCTGCATGCATTGCCATCAATTGCATTCCCAGGCAGATTCCCAGGACTGGTCGCTGGGGTTGAGCCGCCAAGGCCTCCAGCAGCGCCAGTTCAAACATCTGTCGTTCGGGGTCCATACAGCGTGAAAGGGGATGTGCCGGGACCCCAAACGACTCTGACCGGATGTCTCTTCCACCTGTCAGCAGGATCCCATCGCATCTTTCGACGTAATGTGAAGCCAGTTGGCAGTCTTGCGCCATCAGAAGAGGCAGTCCACCAGCGGCGACAACAGCGCGGCTGTAGTCGGCGTTGCTCTCGTACTTGTCAGTCGCAATGCTGCTGTCAACGTTGTCGACGGTGATACCAATGAGTGGGCGTGTCATGATTATCATGATAACGCCGCGCGATGGGCGTCGCGATGAAATAAGAGAAACGAACGAGGGGTGTCGTGTTCAAGGTATCATTCGTCCGTCTTCCATGCGGACGACGCGATCGGCGATGTCCAGAATTCGGGTGTCGTGTGTCACCATCAGGACCGTGCACCCTTGTTCCCGGGCCATGGCCTGAACCAGTTCGACCGCCTGCCGTCCTGAATGGCTGTCGAGCGCGGCCGTCGGTTCGTCGGCCAGGATCAATCGTGGTTCGCCCGCCAGAGCACGGGCAATAGAAACTCGTTGCCGCTGGCCCCCGGAAAGAGCCGTCGGGTAGTAGTCCAGGCGATTTGACAGGCCGACTTTGGCGAGCATCGATTCTGCCCGGTGTTTCCGTTCACGAACCGAGATTGCCGCGTCGAGCTGCACAGACATCTCAACGTTCTGTCGGGCGGTCAAGAAGTCGAGCAGATTGTGAAGCTGAAACACAAATCCGGTCTGCCGTCGCGAGGCGATGATTTCTTCGCGCGATGCACCGAAGAGTTCACGGCCCAGAACCTGGACGCTCCCTTCCATGATGTGTCGCAGTCCGCCCACCAGGCTCAACAACGTTGTTTTGCCGCATCCCGACGGGCCAGTCAGGATCACGACTTCGCCGGCGGCAATGTCAAAATCGACATCGAATAGGATTTGTTTGCGAAGTTCGCCGTCCCCAAAAAAGTGATTCAGCCCCCGGACACGGATTGCAGGGCCATCAGACCCGAAGGTTGATGTTGAGGGCTTCGTAGTAGTGTCGGGAATCGTTGTCACGACCTCGTCCTCGTCAACGTTTGCATTCTGTCACTGAATTCGCGTTCACTTTGGGGCACGAACTTTAGAAGATTTCTGCGGGATCTGCCGCTCGCAATCGACGCATCGCCAGCAACCCCGAAACGGTGCACATCGTGAACGTCAATACAAACACTTCAATGGCCCGATCCCAGGTGACGTACATCGGCAACATTGTCGCCGCCTTTGCCACGGCAAATAGAGCCATTCCCAGAATCGAACCGGGAATGAATCCCGCTGCGGCCAGGATTAATGCCTCCTGCACCACCACTGCCGCCAGGTACCGATCCGTGTATCCCATCGCCTTAAGTGTGGCGAACTGGGGAAGATGATTCGAAATGTCGGTGTAGAGGACCTGATACACGATTGCGAAACCAATAATGCAGCCGACAATCGTCCCCAGCGTGAATACGAACCCGATCGGTGCAGTACGCGTCAGGAAATCATATTCACGTGCAACCACTTCCTCGGTCGTCATCACGGTCATTTCGTTCCCGTACATCGCTGCCAGATCACGCTGGACCTGCTTGCTGTCGGCGCCAGGCTTCAGTCGAATCAGGCCGACTTGCACGATGCTTGATCGAGGATCGTTCATGATACGCAAGTAATTCGCGGTACTCGTGACAAAGTTCCCATCGGCCTGAAAGCCTGCACCAATCGTTGTGACACCGGCAATTCGAATCAGACGTCCGTTAATTTCCGCCGCGACGGGTTCGCCGTTTCGAATCGTCTTCCCCACGGGCCCAAACTCTGGACGCGAGGCCGCATCAAAGATCCCGACATCGGGCGCCAGCGTCGTGGGGAGCAACTCCTCCAGATCATCCGCTTCGAAGGTTGCGTAGTCGGGTTCCATCCCGAAGACGAACAGGCGTCGCTTTTCACCGTTCCAGGGATTCTTCCACATCGCCATACCGACATACAGCGCGTAGACATTGGCGACCCCTTCGTGTCCCAGCGAACGGGCGATATGTCTCTTCGCGAAGGGTTCGAGCTGCATAAAGGTTTTGGTGTTGGGACTGAGCAGCACCAGGTCGCCGCGCAGGTGCCTCGCCACCGATGTGGCACTGCGATAGAGAGCGTCGAGGAATCCGAGTTGCATCCACATCAGCAACACGGCAACGACAACCCCGGTCACGGCGACAGTGAATTTGGCTTTCGAATGCGTGAGCTGTAGCCACGCGATCGGCAGGTCGCGCCACATTATCGGGTTCCGCCCACGTTGATGATGACTTCGACTCGAGCATTGGAAAGCTGAGCGACCGCAGGTGGGGCATCGGCGCCCAGGCGAACCCAGACTTCCACCACGCGTGCATCGGTGTCTGCCACGGGGTCTGTATTGAAGATGTCTTTTCGCTGAACAACAAAGCCCAGGCGTTCAACTTCACCCGCCACTTCCAGCTTTAACGTGGGAATGCGAACCCGGGCTGGCTGGCCGACGCGAACTCGAGCCAAATCTGCTTCATAGACTTCCGCGATCGCATACATCTGATCGACGTCACCGATTTCGACAACACCCCGTTCACCGACCCGCTCACCCGTTCTGGCATGGATCCGCAGCACGGTTGCCGCGGTCGGAGACCGGATTTCTGTCAGACGCAGGTCCGCTTCGGCCTGTCGCAGTGCCGCACGGGCTTCGTCAACCTGGCGTTCCGCGACGACCACATCCGTCTTTCGAGGGGTCTTCAATGACTCGAGCTTTGCTTCACTTTGTCGGATATCCAGAACCGCTTGATCACGTTTCAACTTGGCCTGCTCAAGGGTCGACTGTGAACTCGCTTTTCGTTCTCGCAGAGACTCTTCGCGCGTCAAGTCGATTTCCGCCTGAGCCAATTCCTGCCGCTGACTCGCAATCAAAGCTGCCTGAGCCACGATGTCTGACGGTTTGGCAGACTCACGCGTCTGTTCCAAGCGAGCTTCCGCCAGCGCCAGCATCGCTTCCGCATGGCTGACGGCCGTCTGACGGCGTTCGTGCGCGTCGAGAACTGCGATCAATTCGTTCTCCTCGACGCGCTGTCCTTCGACGACGTTGAGTCGAGCGACTCGCACGGCATCCATCGTGGAAGGAGCAGCCAAAGCCCGGACTTCTCCGCGTGGTGACAACCGTCCCCAGGCACCGATATGGTTCAATTCGTGGGCCACGGGGGCAGGTCCCTGGGCGGAAGATTCGCCGGGGACAACGATGATCCCCGTTCCAAATCCCGCTCCGATCGTGACTGCGACGACCACGAAAAGTATCGCCATGATCCGGCTGGATCGCGAACACTTAGTTGCGGACATATTCCACCTCCTCGGCCGGTTCCGTCATCGGTGGACGGGAACTGAGACCGTATAGAAATTGCAGGACTTCGCCATGCATGGGATCATCCTGAGAGATCAATCCCAGTAACTTCCAGAGCATCAGGCCATCCAATGCCAGCCAGATGATGATTTGCCAGAGACCGTCCGACGGTTGCTGCAACATCCGCTGTCGTAATCCGTCCGCATGTTGTTTGAGCGGTTCAAGCAATTTGGGATTCACAACGGCAGCGGCGATGGCGGCATAAAATAGTTGTTGAACTTCGGACGCCTGTTTTGAATCGGCTGGAGCCACATCACCACGCAATTCCGGGTGTCCGACCTTCATCATCGCACGAACCCGACGACCCGCCACTTCAGGATCGTCCGCGGCGAATCGGTCGACTTCGCGAATCAGTCGCTGGGCGAAGTGTTCCAGCATGGCTGTCACGAGTGCGTCTTTGGTCGCAAAGTGGTGCGTCAATCCCCCCTTGCTGACACCCGCTTCCCGAGCCACCCCATCCAGAGTGAGTGCCCCCAGGCCATCGCGACTGACAACTCGAATTGCCGCATCCAGCAGATCAGCGGTCGCCAACATCGGCTACTCCTCGTGGAACATCGCGTTTCAGAGCTTCAGCCAACGCATCCAAACTCGCGTATAAGTCGCCCAGCATCAGCCGGAACGCGCTAGCGTCCGGTTCGCTTTCGGATTAAACCGGACGCTAGCGCGTTCCGAATGATCGTCACAAACCATTATTTAAAAACAGGTTGCACCGAAAAAACGGACTCACACCGACTACGAAACCTGGAAAACATACTATTCAGTCGGTTTTTTATAGGCGCGGGTCTGAATGATTTCCAGTCGAATCTTGTGACGGGACCTCAATTTGTCGAAGATTGATCTCGCTGCGAGATATGCCACCGATCAGGAGTCTCCGATGAACCCACGATTTCCGATGATGGAACAGTCCCGCCGGGCGTTGCTGGGAACCATCGCGGGCGGTTTCGGCTCGGTTGCATTGACGAGCCTGCTCGGACAGAAAGCCGTCCTGGCAGATGCCCCCAAACCGGAATGGAACGGAGGGCTGCATCATCCCGCCAAGGTCAAACGAGTCATTCAGCTCTTTATGAATGGCGGGGCCAGCCAGATGGACTTGTTTGACTACAAGCCAGAACTGTTCAAGCGAGCCGGTGAGAAGTTTGAACCAGGGACCAGTGAGCGGGTCGAAGCAGCGACCAGTGCTCCTGGGAATGTCTTGAAGCCTCCATTCGAACTGCACCAACACGGGGAATGCGGCCGCTGGATCAGTGATCAGTTGCCACATCTGGCACGACACGTCGACCAGATGGCCTTTTTCATGGCCATGAAATCGAAAACGAATGTTCATGGACCTGGCAGCTACCTGATGAACACCGGGTTTCTTTTGCCAGGTTTTCCCTGTCTGGGGGCCTGGATCAGCTATGGACTTGGCAATCTGACCGACAATCTGCCGACATTTGTCGTGCTGCCTGACGCGCGGGGGCTGCCGTATAACCAGAAAGGGAATTTTACATCGGGGTTTCTGCCGGTGACTCACCAGGGGACGATCATCAACACGACACTCCCTGAACCGATCGCGGATTTGAGAGCCCCCGCATCGGCAAAGTTCATCACGCCTGAAGCAGATCGAGAAGGCCTGGCTCTCTTACAGCAACTCAATCGAACTCATTTGGAAGCCAACGATCACGATTCACGGCTGGAGGCGAGGATCAAATCCTATGAACTCGCTGCGAAGATGCAGTTGAGTGCTCCGGAAGCGTTCGATGTCAGCAAGGAAACGGCGGAAACTCAGCAGATGTACGGTCTGCAAGACAAGCCGACCGAGGATTTTGGGAAACGATGTTTGCTCGCCCGACGATTGATTGAGCGAGGTGTCCGATTCGTTCAGGTCTGGAGTGGCGCAGGTGGGCCATCGAACAACTGGGACAATCATAACAGCATTGTGAATGAACTGGCTCCGATGTGCCTGTCGACCGACAAGCCGATTGCGGCCTTACTGACGGACCTGAAGCAGCGTGGACTTCTCGAAGACACACTCGTCTTGTGGAATACAGAATTCGGCCGCATGCCATTTTCCCAGGGAAGCCAGGGGCGAGACCACAACGGAGGATCGTTCGTGGGCTGGATGCTCGGGGCGGGAGTCAAAGGAGGAACGTCGTACGGCGAAAGTGATCCGTGGGCCTGGCGCGCTGTCCGGGATATCACGACAAACTACGACTTCCACGCCACGGTGCTGCATCTGATGGGGATCGACCACGAACGACTGAATCTGAAACACAACGGAGCCAATCGGCGCCTGACCGATGTGCATGGACACGTCGTCCGGGAGCTTTTGATTGGGTGATTTTGTGGGGAGCGTTGAAGGTAAAGAGCCAGACTCGGTATCTTAATATCGAATTCCTCTTAAATTCCCGGAGACTTCCCCCATGAATCGATTCTTGCTTGCAGTCAGTGTTTGCCTGCTTTCGACGGCCCGTCTATTTGCTGGTGCTGCCGATGGTCGGTTGGATATCTATTTTATTGACGTTGAAGGTGGTGCAGCGACGTTGATCGTCACTCCCGCTGGAGAATCCCTGCTGATCGACTCAGGCTATCCTGACAATGGCGGACGCGATCGTGACCGAATCCTTTCAGTGATTCAAAAGGTGGCGAAACTCGATCACCTCGATCACATTGCGGTATCGCATTGGCATCTGGACCATTTCGGGAACCATGCGGCACTCGCAGATAAGATCAAGATCAACAACTTCTGGGACCGTGGCATTCCCGAGTCCCTGCAGGAAGACAATAAGTTCGGCGAACGGATTGCTCTTTACCGAGCAGCATCTCAGAACCAGAGCAAAGCCGTAAAAGCCGGAGACACGTTTACTCTGGAATCGAAAGAAACACCCCTCAACATCAAGATCGTGACTGCCAGTGGTGAAGTAATCCCCAACGAAGGACCAGCGAACCCACATGCCTCGCTGCACAAACCTCAACCGGAAGACACCTCAGACAACGCCAAGAGCGTCAGCATGCTTATCACGTTCGGCAAGTTCCGCTTCTTGACCTGCGGTGACTTGACCTGGAACACCGAAGCAAAGCTGATGACACCGAACAATCCTGTCGGACAAGTTGATCTGTTCATGGTGACTCACCACGGATTGAATGTCAGCAATAATCCTGTGATGGTCCTGGCTCTGGACCCACGCGTGGCCGTCACCTGTAACGGCCCGACCAAGGGGGGAGCCCCGGAAACGATCGCGACCTTGAAAACCGTGAAATCGTTGCAGGCGATGTACCAGTTGCATCGCAATGTCAAGCTGGCAGAAAACGAACAGGCGTCACCTGAAAACATCGCCAATCAGGAAGAGACAACGAACTGCAAGGGTAACTGGATCAAGGCGTCCGTTGCGAAAGACGGGGCCAGCTACACGATTCAGGTCGGTACCAGTGGGCAGCCGAAAGAATTCAAGACTCGGTAAGATGGTCTTCGGGCGGAATCGAAGAGGAGACCTTCGGTCGTGGGTTTCGGCGGGGTCAGGAGACCCGCGCCGAACAGGGGTCGGGAGACCCGCGCCGAACAAGGGCGGCGGGGCAAGAGACCCGTGAACGACGCGGGTGTCTGCAGAAATGGATTAGAAATTGGCATTGCTCATCGGCATGGACGAAGCGGGTTTGGGGCCAAACCTGGGGCCTTTTGTGGTTGCGGCGACGGTCTGGAGAGTGCCGGGTGACCCAGCCTCTTTCGATTTCTGGTCGGAATTCAAATCGGTGCTGACAAACACTCCGACAAAACAGGACCAGCGTCTGTTCGTGGCGGATTCAAAACAGGTCTTCAAGCCACATCAGGGACTCGGTCCACTCGAACGAGGGACCTGGTCCGCTCTGAAATTGTCTGGAATCATACCCCAGACGTTTCCGGCCCTGCGACGCAAAATTTCTTTACCGCTGATTCAAAAGTTCCCGTTGCACGCTCGTTCGCCAGAAACCGCAACGAAACAACAGGGGTCGCTGTTTGACACGTACGAACTCTCTGTCGCCAAGTCTCCGATCAACACCGGCACCATTCCTTACGACGTGCACCCGTTGCCGTGGTACGAAGACGATTTCCAACTACCCATCGAGCCCATCGATTTCAGTCTCTGTGATCGCTGGCGGGCACTCTGCGAACAGCGCGGAATCGAACTCGTGGCCATTCGCGCCGATGTGGTCGAACCAGCCCGATTCAATCGACTGATCAGGTCCTTCGACAATAAGTCTCTGGTAACGTCTCGGGTGGCGATGACTTTACTGCGAGGCATCTGGGACCCGACAGGTGAGGAAACGCTGATCGTTGCCGACAAGCATGGCGGCAGAAATCGTTATGATTCTCTGCTGGCTGAGTCATTCAATTTGCCCGTTGAGTGTCTGAAAGAAGGTGCAGACCTGAGTGCCTATCGCGTCGGCAACGGAGAATTGCGGTTTCAGCCACGTGCCGAAACCCACGGGCCCGTGGCTTTGGCCTCAATGACCGCAAAGTATCTGCGCGAAGTCGCCATGGACCAGTTCAATCAGTTCTGGCAACGACAGATCCCTTGCTTGAAGCCAACTCAGGGGTACCCTGTCGATGCCAAGCGATTTCGTGATGAGATCGCGGATGAACAAGTCCGACTGCAAATCAGCGACTTTACACTGTGGCGAGAACGCTAAACGTCGGGTTCTTCCAGGACTTCTTATTCGAGAACTTCAATCTGCATCTGGCCGATGACCAGCATCAACGGAGCAAAGCTGCTCAGAGCACTGGGGCCATCGTCATTCAGGCTGGAATCGGACAGTTTCAGGTGAGCTCCGCCGATACCACCACGCCCCAGAGTCGCATCGAGTGGAATCCAGTGTCCGTCCAGATTCGCTTCGGTCCACATGTGGCCCCCAAACGCACTGAGACTGTCGACGTAAACCAGGCCGACAACAACGCGCGACGGAATTCCCTTCGCTCGCAACATCCCCGCCAGCAGTACTGCATGCTCGGTACAGTCTCCTTCGAGCGTTCTGGCAACTTCTCCTGCCGAAGCCATCGCAGTGGAAAAGTTTTTCTTGTCCAGCTTCTGGTGAACGTATTTCTCCATCCGCCGGGCAATCTGCGCGGGATCAGTTTCGTCTCCGGCAGCCTTGTTCGCGTGATCTTTGACTCGTTCATCGTCCGATTGTAGAAACTGCGTTGCGGCCAGGAATTCAGCACCGACATCCTTGATCACTGCCTTATCAGGGATGGGGAGCGCGATGACGGTGACTTCCGAGACTTCATCAGAAACTTTCGTCACCTTCTGGCTTTCGCCCGATGGCAGAAAGCCTTCGGAGTCTTTTCCCTTCGTCGTGACACGGTACTTCACCGATTTTGTCGTGTGAGCATTCGGAATTTTCTTCACCTTGACCAGCGTGCTGACCGCCAGATCGAGTTCCGCTCCAGAAATCACTTTCAGAGCCTCACCCTTGTCCACCAGATAAAACGCCATCTCGGTTCCCAGCATGCTGGTCCCGGTCTTGATCGCTTCCCCTTTGTCGTCAACGAACGCGTTCATCACCATCCCCGGAAGAACCGACTGTGTCATCTTGATTTTCAGCAGCTTACGAATCTTTCCTTCCAGCAGGGTCGCATCTTCCAGATCCGCGGCAGCCTGCAGTTTGATGGTCGCGACCTTATTGAATTCTGGCATGAACGCTTCAAACGATCGCAATTCGCCTGTCTTCAACGGCGATTCTTTCAGCAGGCGATCCTGATACGCAGGAGACTTGACCTCTTTACGCCAGGCCTGCGTGGATTCCTTGGTCTTTCCGTTGACGGTTTGCTTCAACTTCAGGACGTCCCCTGTAATTGTTCCCATCGTCGATGTTGAACTGGCGGGCGGGTTTGCCGATTCATAGCTGAATTTCCGCAATTCGCCGTCGAATGTTTCTTCCGTAATCAGCGTCGTTTTCATGACGAGCGACTGACCAAATCGCTTGATTGTCATATTGGCGACCGTGGTTGACCGGACCATTTCCTGACCATCCTGTTCAAACGGCTCGGTCGACGAATGTGCGTAGCCAATCCGCTGACCGCTCAAGTAAATCACCTGCCACGAATCGGACTTTTCAACTTTCGCAGCCGCGTACGAAGCAGTCACCAGCACAAATCCGAATGACAGCACCAAGGTCATCAACGTACCGACCAGACGGGCCAGAATGCAGGGGCGTGTGTGCATGGAATATGTTCCGTGGGAAATGGTTACCAGATACGAAATTCGGAGTACCAAGAAGTATAGCGTCTGAGACAGTTGCAGCGTATCCGGGCCAGTCGAAAATCCTCGCTCCGAAGCACCGCATGTCCGAAAACTGCAGCCCAGACTAATCATTCAGGCGCAGCAGAAGTGTTTCATCGAATTGCGGACCGCCATGCCTCGCTTCTCCGCCATGCATGACCAGGCCACCCAGGACAGTGTCGTAGGCGAGTGGCGAGCACTGATGACGCGGATGGAGCGGATCAACGTCGACTGTTTTCCAGCCAAACTTCGTCATCACAAGAACCTCGCGTTTGATCGTTCCATTGCTGTCTCGCAACAGCCCATCGAGCATCACCATTCTTCCGGCGGCATAGTGGAAAGCCATGCCATGATCATCACGCAGGTCGGTATCAAAATCATCACTCAGCGCGGACCATTGTCCTTCGCGAAAAAGCCACGTATCTCCGAACTTAAAATGACCCTCATCGTCGACGGCTCCCCCGTGCAGCACACAGCCTTTCAGGACTGGGTGATACGCGAAGGCGGCGTATCGCCGCGCAGGTGGACCCTCGCACTTCACGCGACTCCAGACACGGCCATCGAAAGTCCAGGTATCTCCGAGTGGATTGCCTTGTGGGCTGATTCCGCCAAACAACACCGTTCGACCGGATTCTTCATCAAACGCCATGGCATGCCCACAGCGTGCCGAAGGGCTTTTCCAGAACCAGCCCGATTGCTTTGTCCAGCAATGATCTTCATAAAGCCATGTGTCATCCAAAAATGGCCACGTTCCGATTCCACGAGTTTGACCGCCAAACAACACCGAACATCCTCGCTCTGAATCGAAGACCATGGCTCCTCGATGCCGAGGTGTCGGTTCAACCGGGATCTCAATCTTGCTCCATCGCCCGCGCCGAAGTTCCCAAGTGTCGGACTGCAGCGAATCGGATTCCCAGTCAATTCCTCCGAATAGCACGATTGCTTTTGTCTGGCGGTCGTAGATCAGACCGTGTCGACTACGCGGTCCTGGCCCATCTCGATCCGATGCGATCACTCGCCATTCAAATGAGGAGTTTTTCATTACAGAACTATTTGTGTTGGATTAAAACAGGGACGCTCGTGAACAGAGAGAAAGCGTTTTAACGAACTGAACGGCCGGAAGGGGCAGGGCCAGCGCGCACTCTGCGGCGTCTTGGTAAGATAGGCGACTTGCGCTCTGCGACCTAATCATGTACATCGTTTTCCGTGTCTCGTTGAAAACGACGTGAGCGGGAGAACGACGATGAGCAAGGCGATGCGTTTGAGTCTGGAAGAGATCGCAGAGTACTTCGGTGAGTTGGAAGATCCGCGGTCGTCGATCAATCTTTTGCACCCGTTGATCAGTGTTGTGATGATCGCATTGATGGCCACGCTGGCTGGTGCTGCTGGTCCAACGGCAATCGCAGTTTGGGCCGGGATGAAGGAAGTCTTGCTTTTGAAGTGCTTGGACCTGCCGAACGGCATCCCGCGTAAGGATGTCTTCCGCCGTGTTCTGGCAGCGTTGAAGCCGGATGTTTTCCAAGCGTGCTTTATGCAATGGATTGCTTCGCTACGGGAAGCAGGCGACATGGATAAACCTGTTGTGGCGATCGATGGTAAGACTCTTCGCCGAAGTCATGATCAGTCGAAGGGATTGGGTGCACTGCATGTTGTCAGCGCATGGGCTACCGAGATGGGCCTGTCGCTGGGCCAGGTTGCTACCGATCAGCACTCGAACGAAATCACGGCAATTCCAGAGCTTTTGAAGCTGATCAGCTTGGAAGGGATGATCATCACGATTGATGCGATGGGAACACAGACCGCGATCGCCGAACAGATCGTTGCGGGGAAGGCAGACTATGTACTCGCCGTCAAAGGGAACCAGGAAGGGTTGCACCAGACGACGGTTGCATACATCAACCGGCAGATGGAAAGCGACTTCCGCAACTGCGGTGCTCGTCGTCATGTGACAAAGGAAACCAGCCACGGTCGTGAAGAGACCCGGCAGTACATTCAGATGCCAGTGCCAAATGACTTTCCCGAACTGGAACGCTGGGCCAGATTGAAGACACTCGGCCTGGTGATTCGGACGAGCGTCTGCAACGGCAAGGAATCGACAGAGTCGCGGTACTACATCAGCAGCTTGCCAGTTGGTGTCAAATGCTTCGCGAACGCCGTTCGCAGTCACTGGAAGGTCGAGAACACCTGCCACTGGTGCCTCGACGTCACCTTTCGAGAGGACGAATCTCGCATCCGCGAGAATCATCTGCGCCAGACTCATGCTTGGCTCAATCGCTTCACGCTGTCACTCCTCAAACAGCATCCCAGCAAGCAAAGCATCGCCATGAAGAGACGAAGTTGCGGATGGAACGATAACTTCCTCCTCGAAGTCCTATGCGGCAAAACAACTTAGTGGGCGCTGGCCCTGCCGG